>CAZIJP010000099.1:0-9821 GCA_964539615.1 uncultured bacterium | reverse complement strand
TCAACAAACCGCCGACACCATCAGTATTAACGGAAGCATTTTTCTTCAATAAAACATTAGTTGATGAGATAAGCGGGAAGTCTGTTTTCACAATGAAAAAACAACCGGAATTTCTTGCCGGAAGAAACAACACGATAAGCGGTTTGTATTTAAATGCCATTGAACAATTGGTGGCAACTCCGCTTGTGGTCAATCAAAGCAAAAGTTCAAAAGGGTTGACCGTAGCGATGTGGGTCATGCCGGAACGGGGTACGAAACAAAGACAATTTATTTTTTCTACGGGTTCAGGCAGTAACGGGTGGAGTTTTTTTCGGAACAATTCCGTGTGGGCTTTTTCCAACGGCGATCGCTTTATTTCAACAAAATTGCCTGTTACAGATGCTCAATGGCAATTTATAGCTATCGTTTTTAACCCGGGCGAAGGCATTACGGTTTACAAAGATTCCGTAAAGGAGACGTATCCGGAGATAGCATATCAAAAAGAATTGAAATCGTTATTTCTTTTTGCCGATGAAAAGTTTCCTTCGGAAGCATTTGTCGGGGTTATTGATGATCTGTATATTTTTAAAACGGCGTTATCGGAATCTGATATTGGAGCTATCCGAACGGCTGCTCCTGAAGATGTGGTGAAGAAATACCGTTCGACTGAAAAATATATTAATAATAAGATAATCGATCTGGGATACACTTTCAGTACCGGATCAGGTAGCGTTTCGGGTAAAAAGGGCGGTTCATCCATACAAATACCGTTATCATCCATTAAAGAAAATGACGCGCTTCGTTGTGAGGTCGTTTCCGGCACATTGAAGTATATAACCATTCAAGTCGATCCCCGTAAAGGCAAACCGATCAACGTTTACAAAGGAAACGATTTGGAGTTTTCCGTTTCGAAATACTTTGCTCAGTATAAATCCGACCCTGCTATGAAAAATATCATTATTACGGTTAATGGCGTTGACGATGTGTTTGAACCGACGGCCTGCAGGATCAAGGTCAGCAGAAACATGTTGATTGGAGAACAATAACAGTTTCCGAATAATAGGGATGGCATATGAGATATCTTTTGATAGTTTTGTTACTTGTTGTTTTTGCCGGATGCGACGGATTGTTTGGGAAAAAGGATATCGGGAAAAATACCGAGATTGTGCCGGAGCTTATCGACAGTAATGATATTGTTCCGTATGCACGGTATTATATCGTTAAATATCAAGAGCTTATCAAACAAACGACCATAAACGCCGATGATGCCCAGGCAATTGCTGAAAAACTTATCAAAGTGGCAGACAAGTACCCGACATCGAGGTATGCTGATGACGCATTGTTCTTATCAGGGAAATTATATTATGAGACCGGTAGTTATCAACAGGCGGCGGATCTTTTTAAAAAGGTCTATACTCAATATCCTGAAGGTATGATATCGCCCGAAAGTAATAAATTCGGGTATACGTATCATATAGCTCCCATAGCCCATTTGTATTATGCCATGACGCTGGATTTTTATTCCGACCAGCTTGCCGTGGCTGCAGGAGAGTATAATCGAATTTTACAAAGTTATGCAAAATATGCCGAAGAGCGGTATGTGCTCGATAATGTATCAGGCAATGTGTCTGCGGAAGCACAGTTCAATTCCGGATATGCACAAGAGCGTTTGAAAAACTATATGTTTGCGGTACAGGAGTACATGAGAACGGTATTACGCTATTCAGGGTATTATCTTTCAAAACAGGAAGGCGAACGGCATGATTATGCCGATATGGCATTGGAACGTATTTATATAATAGCTACCGGTGAGGCAAAGCAACCCGATCAGGCGAATATATACTTAAAAGAAATGCTCAACCAAATGATCTTTACCGAATATTTTCCAAAGATCCGCTATTATCTCGGATGTATCGCGCTTGATCAAAAACATTATGCCGATGCTTTGCAATATTTCCGTGATAATATCAACGCACTTCGATCCAACAGTTTTTCCGATGTCGATCTCATGATCGCTACACTTGAAAAGATAAAATATATCGAATCATTGCATATTCAAGAAGTGCAGGCCCTGACCGAAAACCTTACGGAGTATTTGGCAAAATCAATACTTCACGGCAAGGAACTTACCAATGAATCGGATGAAGCGCTTGTCACGGATTTGCTTGCGGGCGAGACGTTGTTATTTTTATCTAAATTATACTATGAGCAACACAAAAAAGATCTTGCCGCAAAATATATAACGCAGGTATTTCAACGATATCCGTATATCGTGTCAAGCAACGGCACTTTTTTAACGATAAAAGCGGCCGAACTTATCAAGAAAAATGTTTCTCAGGAAGAATATATTTCTTTGCTTACCGATCTGATATCGTTTATTCCGGAAAAATACGAACCAAAGCAGATCTTACGCAAAGAATTGGGAACCCATGCGAATAAATGATATTTCATTGTTACCGTCTGTGATCTCCATTTCATCGTGTGATCTGGGAGTGTCCGTTTCCGGACTGACCGATGATTCCCGCAAAGTTTTACCCGGATATCTTTTCATCGCAAAACGCGGATTTCATGACGACGGTGCACGGTTCATTACCGACGCTCTGGAAAAGGGAGCTTGCGCCGTTGTCGCGCTTGAGCCGCCCGAAGGAATACCGGCTGTCAAGGTTGCTTCCGTGACCGATTTTGAGCGTGAAGCTTTGTCCGAGTTTTATAACGGTGTCGAAAAAAAAATACGCTTTGCCGGAATTACCGGCACAAAGGGTAAAACAACGGCCGCGTTTCTACTATACGAATATTTGCAATCTAGGGGAGAAGCGGTATGTTATATCGGTACGATAGGTATTTATGATAAGGTCCGTAATTCGGTGCGTAACCTGTATACAACACCTGATGTCTTTTCGCTGTATGCAGTGTTGGATGAAAAATACAAAACCGGACATTCGTTGTGCATCATGGAAGTATCGTCACATGCGCTTGCTCAACTCAGGATCAACGGCATCACGTATTCAGTTGCGGGATTTACCAATCTCAGCCATGATCATCTTGATTATCATCATACAATGGAAGAATATTTTAACGTGAAAAAAACGTTATTCACCGATCATCTCAAGGGTACTGCGATCATAAATTGCCATGACAATTATGGTAAACGATTGTTCAATGAATTGCAGGAAATGGATAAGATCGGGTATGGTGACGGCTCTGCTCATCCTTTCACGGTACACGAATCGAAGGATATTACCACTATCAATTGCTGCGGATTTGCGATCACTACCGGAATGCCCGGCCCGTATAATGCCGAGAACGCAGTACTTGCGGCGTATATGCTGAAAACACTTGGCTTCGATGATATGAATTACCGCTTCGGCATGAACGGTATACCGGGACGGCTTGAAAAAATTTCGGCGCGCGGAATAACCGTCTATGTCGATTATGCACATTCTCCCGACAGTCTTGAAAAAGTGCTTGAATTACTATCATCGCGAGCAACGAAGCGGCTTATCACGGTATTCGGCTGCACTGGCGATCGTGACCGTACAAAACGCCCGATCATGGCGGCAATTTCGGAAAAATACAGCGATCACACGGTGATCACATCCGACGATCCCCATTCGGAAGAACCCGAGACCATTTGCCGCGAGGTGGAAACCGGCATGACGAGGAAGAATTATACCGTTGAACCCGACAGAAAAAAGGCAATAGCTTTCGCATTACAGTATGCCGAAGAAGGCGATATCATTCTTATTGCCGGTAAAGGCCATGAGGTCGTGCAGATATTTGACGGCTATGAAGTGCCTTATAATGACGGGGATGTAGTTAGAGAATTACTCAGATTTTTTTGAATACAATCAATTCGTAATTCGGGAAATATTGGCATAACATCATGTAATTTCAATCAATAGGCATAGCTTGTAAGGTCATCAAACCAATGGTTTTATCATGATCTCAGGTAAACGAGATACAATATCATTTGTTGCAAATAGTGCATAATAAGGGATTCCGCTACAATTTGCTTGGATCTTGAATTCTTTAATAAGGTCAATCTACTGTCGAAGTGACCGGAAAAGTGAATTCCGTATGTTCGCACCCGTTGTTTTCCCGTAAATAGAAATGTATACCGTTCTCTTTGAATTTCAGCAGTTTTCGTATTGCCGTATCGTAGGCATCGCGTAGGCGTATATTTTCCGGATCGTTCAGGAGAAGCTCATTGTTCACAACGATCACATCGATAGCATAGCCCGCAATGTGTCTGCTGATTTTTGGTTTATAGAGCCGTAGCCATTGCTCAAGCGATCGAATATCAAGGCGATTCACCGCATCAGCCACATCCTGTCCGTACCATGCCACAAGGTTTTCCTGTGACAGTTCCAGCTTCATGATCGCGGCCTGATCATAAAAGGTGCGCTTTGTGCTGGCGATCTCCGCTTTAAATATCCCCGCTTCGGCAAGAATACTGCGAAGCAATTTATCTGCCGTGATGTTCAACGGATAGGCTGTATCATTTTCAAGGCGATAGATGAGCAATACCTTTTGATAATCGTTGTTTTCAAAATAGGCTTGCGAAAAAAGTGGGTTTATTACAACAAAAGCAAAGAAGCAAAACGCAAGCAGGTAATGCATACATCGTTTCACAAGCTGTCTCCTTTTACTGCTGTTCCGCCGGATGCGTTCTGTTTTACAGGGATCACTTTGTTAGAATTTTAATATTTTGGACAAATTCTGCATTAATAAGTTCGATGCCTTTTTTTGTCTCTACTTCGATCCAGTTATCGGTCACGTTCACGATCGTCCCGGTCACAATTGATGCATATGCGCCTGAAGAAATACTACACAGGGAGCCGACATATTTTTTGATAGATTCATTGCTCATAGTTTTTTCACCTTTCTTTTTTCGCATTAATTTCAATATAATAGTTCGTCGAATCAGCTGTTGTTGTGGAAGGATCACAAATAAAAGGATAAAGATAGGCAGATATATAGCGATCCAGATCGACATTGTCACGTGACCATCTCCCAACGAATGTAGTATGCCCTTGTTAATACGTCATCGAGTATAAGCAGTTTTTTATATCGGTCAAGCGGAATAGGAGCGGTTACTTTCATATTGCGGTTAATCATATTCTACGCTAAAATAAGTAATGAATTTAAAACAACTTCAGGCGCATGTCGAACAACTTCTCGCAGAAAGTAAGATCACCGACGCACATACGGCTTTGGATAATTACACCGGTGATAAAGCGAACGATCCCGATTATTTATCCATGAGGGCTGTTGTTTTTTTATCCGAGGGGAAATTTTACGATGCGCGAAATCTCCTTGAACAGGCCATTCAGATCAAACGAGATCATTTCGATTCGTGGTATAACCTCGGGTTTGTTGCGACCAAGACACAGAACAATACATATAGAGCATATGACTGTTTCCTTCAGGCAAAGATGTGTGCTGCGACCGACGAAGAAAAACATGATGCTGACGAGATGCTTAAGAGTTATCAGAAAGACAATAAAAAATACCGTGTGCTCAGCGGTACCTATGAGATCGCCAATCAGATGAACACCATCACACAAGCACTGAAAGAAAACGGCTGGCAGGCCGAGACGGTATGCTATTATCCCAATTATTTAAAATTTCACTCTGATCATGTGCTGGACATTGCCAAATTTCCCACAAATCAAGAAAAACAAATGGAAGCCGCGAAGATGGCTGATAAGCTCATCCCGCAGTTTGATGTGTTCCATTTCCATTTCGCAACAAGTTTGACGCTTGATTATGCCGATCTGCCCATACTGAAAGACATGGGGAAAAAGGTCGTGAATCATTATTGGGGAAGCGAGATCCGTTTGTTGTCAAAAGCGCAGCGAATGAACAATCCGTACGCAAAAGTAAAAATAGACAATGAAGATTCTATAAAACGAGCGCTAGCGTTCCGTTCAAAATATGTATCGCATTGTATTTCGCCTGACTGGGAATTGTATGAATATGTGCGCGATTATTACCCGAATATTTACTTCATTCAGGCTGCGATCAATCTTGATAACTATCCCGTAGCGCCGGCGAAGAATGATCCGAACAAACCATTTCTCATCGTGCATGCACCTACAGCACCGGAGATCAAAGGCACAAAATTCATCGTTGACGCTATCAGCTCGTTGAGTAAATCCTATAAGATCGATTTCAAATTCATACAAGGCATGGCTCACGAAGAAGCAAAACAATGGTATGCAAAGGCCGACCTTATTGTTGACGAATTGCACTGCGGCACCTACGGGCTTCTGACGATAGAATCCATGTCGATGGGGAAACCTGTCATAACCTGGGTCACCGATTATATGCGCAGCAAATATCCGTATGGATTGCCGGTCATTTCAGCCAATCCCGATACTGTTAAAGAGAAAATAAAATGGGCATTGGACAATCGTGATGCGTTGCCGCAGATCGGTAAAAACGGACGTGACTATGTCGAGCGCAACCATGATATCCGCATCGTTGTTCAAAAGATAATGGATATGTATCAGCATTTATAAGCGAAGAGGTTTGTTTTACCGATAGGAGCGCTTCTGATGATTCAATGGAAGCTTAATAAAACACTTAAAGTAATTCTGTTGGTTTTTGCAGCTCTAGCGGGGCTGGCAGTGTTCTTTTTCGCAGTGGGGTTGCTTGATGTATACCTTGAGAATTACAACCCTCACTGGATTGTGAAAGTGCTTCTTGTGATTGGATTTCTAAGTCTATGTTATTATCTTGATACAAAAGGATCGGATGGGGACAACGAAGAATGATTTGTCCCCGTAAACCGGAAAAGAGACGATTATGATCAAACTCAGTAAACCATGGATCCCCGAACAGGCGTTCGCCGATGTCAAGACAGTGCTAGAGTCCGGAAATCTTGTCCAGGGGGTATACGCAAAACGATTTGAGGATGATGCGGCTGTATATCTGGGAGTTCGTCATGCAATTGCAGTTTCGTCGGCAACGGCGGCGTTACATTTGTCCGTGATGGCTTTGGGTATCGGCCCCGGTGATGAGGTGATCGTGCCGGCGTTCACCTTTCCGGCAACGGCGAATGTGGTGGAAGTGGCCGGTGCGTCGGTGAAACTTGTGGACATCCGTTCGGAGGATTGCTGCATCAACGAAGCGCTTATTGAGCGGCACATTTCACCCAAAACGAAAGCGATCATCCCTGTTCATGAATTTGGCCAGTCAGCGCTCAGCGATGTGATTGCGGCCATAGCGCAACACAACGGACTCGATGTGATCGATGATGCGGCGTGTGCGTTTGGTGCCGTGTTCAACAAAAAGAAGACCGGCACGTTCGGACGGATCGGGTGTTTTAGCCTGCATCCCCGTAAGGCCATCACCACCGGCGAAGGCGGATTTGTCGTGACCGATGATGACGGTATTGCCGATAAAGTGCGCTCGTTGCGTAACCATGGAATTGTCAGTCATGACGGCAAGATCGATTTTGTCTATGCCGGTCTCAATTACCGTATGACCGATTTTCAGGCAGCGCTCGGATGCGCCCAACTGTACCATGCAAACGAATTGAATTCGTACCGCCGAAGGATCGCAGCTGTATATTCACAGGAATTATCAAAGCATCCGGGAATAGTAGTGCCGAAGGAATATATCGACCGTGTCCATGTGTACCAAACGTATCATGTGTTGTTACCGGACTCGGTTGACCGCGATGCCATCATTGTTCGATTGAAAGATCAGGGAATAGAGACCAATTACGGCGCATATGCATTGAATGCGCTGACCTATTATAAACAGAAATACGGCTATATTGAAACCGACTGCCCTGAAGCGTATCGTGCATACAAACACGGGCTTGCATTACCGATGGGTAATCATGTGACCGAAGATGATGCCAAGCTTGTGGCAGCTACGCTTATAAAAATGATCGGCGGGTGATCGCATGGATTTTTCAGGGATCAAACAATTTCAAACACACGGAACAGGTGAGTTTTCCCGCGAACAATTCCGTGCTATCGGCGATAATGTCATTTTTGAACCGGGTGTGCTGGTCTTTCATCCCGACACGATCACGCTTGGAAATAATATCTATATCGGGCACGGTACCATTCTTAAAGGATATTACAACAACGAAATGTCTATTGGCGACCATACCTGGATTGGGCAAGGCTGCTTTTTTCACAGTGCGGGAAAGATCACGATCGGTAAAGCCGTGGGTATCGGTCCCCATGTTAAAATATTAACATCGGTGCATGCAGATATCGGTGATGTTTCAAAACCGGTCATGCATAATCCGTTGGAATTCAAACCGGTTACGATCGGTGACGGCAGCGATATCGGCGTAGGCACAATCATATTGCCGGGCGTAACGATCGGAGAAGGCGCGATCATAGGTGCCGGCGCGGTGGTCACACATGATGTTCCGCCGTATGCCGTGGCAGCAGGTGTGCCAGCCAAACTATTACACTACAGAACCAAAGGAGATGCTCAATGATCGTTATCGTCGATTACGGCATGGGAAATCTTCGATCGATACAAAATATGTTCAAGAAGGTCGGCGTTAATGCCGCCATATCATCGTCTGTCGACGAGATCAATGCTGCTGATAAACTAATTCTCCCCGGTGTCGGCGCTTTTGACAATGCCATGAAAAATCTAAACGAACTTGGATTGATCCCGGTATTGAATACGCTTGTACTTGATAAGAAGATCATCACGCTCGGTATTTGTCTCGGTATGCAGCTTCTTACTGAACGGAGCGAAGAAGGTACATTGCCGGGACTCGGTTGGATAAAAGGCGAAACGAAACGATTTACTTTTTCAGATGACAACGCAAAGCTTCGTATCCCTCATATGGGCTGGAATACGGTGACCTTACAAAAGAAAAGCAAGCTCTTCGCCGATATGTATGAAGAACCGCGCTTTTATTTCGTGCATTCATATCATGTGGTCTGCGCGGATGAACAGGATGTCCTCTGCAACACCGATTACGGATATCCTTTTGCTTCAGCCGTAGAACGCGGCAACATTTTCGGTGCGCAATTCCATCCTGAGAAAAGTCATAAATTCGGCATGCGGTTACTTAAAAACTTTGCGGAGCTATGATGCTGAAAACCCGCGTCATGCCGTGTCTGCTTGTTCAGGACGGACGGTTGGTCAAAACAATTCAATTCAAAAAACCTGTCTATATCGGTGATCCGGTTAACGCGATAAAGATCTACAATGAAAAAGAAGCCGACGAACTTATCATTGCCGATATCACGGCAACAGTTGAAGGACGCAAGCCGCCGCTTGATCTCCTTGCGGAGATCACAAGCGAATGCTTTATGCCTATGGCATACGGCGGCGGGATCCGCACCATTGACGATATTCGCGCGATCTTCAAACTCGGCGTTGAAAAGGTTGCGATCAATTCATACGCAGCGGAAAATCCGGCGTTCGTTTCCGAAGCTGCACGGATCTTCGGTAATCAAAGCATCATCGCATCAATAGATGTTAAAAAGACATTGTTCGGCGCATACAAAGTGTTTTCGCATCACGGTACAAAAAACACCGGCGAAGACCCTGTCGCCTATTCCAAGAGAATGGAAGAGTTGGGCGCAGGCGAGATCTTGCTCAACAGCATCGACCGCGACGGTATGATGGACGGATACGATTGCGAACTTGTCAAAAAGGTCACCGAAGCGGTAAATATTCCCGTGATCGCACTGGGCGGCGCAGGTGAATATGCTGATATTGCAAAGGTCGTGCAGGAAGGCGGCGCATCCGCTGTGGCTGCGGGAAGTTTGTTCATCTACCAGGGACGAATCCGATCGGTGCTCATCAATTTCCCTCTGCAGGAGGAATTGAAGAGATTGGTGCCGTGA
>CAZIJP010000098.1:0-9873 GCA_964539615.1 uncultured bacterium | reverse complement strand
TATCGAAATGAACAATACGCTCCGGTACAAGCGATTACGGTCACTCAGCGAGTAAATGGTGTCATTATCGGGATTGACACGATAATCCATCTTTTATTTTAATAACCGCAAGATGGATTCCCGCCGGAGTTTATCCTCGTGAAAACGGGGACGGGAATAACTCAAAAAAAGAATATATAAAAGAAAACAACAAAAGATATATAGTTATATAATTCATTTACTTATGAAACCTTAGCCGAAAAAAGGTAAGACATATATACAGCAAGTAGTTTTGTAAAGATTTCAATCGTGATATTGTTAGATTTGCTTGAATTTTTTTATTAACACGGTAAATATGTGTTGTTAGTCAATATTGCTTTCACCTGGCGGCATATATTCATGAACCACGTTAAAATGCCGGTTTGCAATATGCAGTATTGCAATTTATTTTACTGCTATCATGTTTTGCAGAATGGTCAGTAATGTCGGGCAGTGTTCGTCAAACCCATTTGCGTCAAGCACTGTAAATGATCGTCGGGAAACGTGCACTGTTTATATGATCAACGGTGCCGCCATTTTTTTATACAGCGAGAGTGCGTTGTTATCATACCAAGGTTTCAGAAAATCAAAATAAGGTTCTTGAGCAAAATTGACGGAAACTTGATCAGGTAGTAAACGTGCGCCAGCATTCTGATGTAAGGTTGCGCTGAAGCGCTCATGATTTCCTACGGTATGAGTTTTTCCTTATACATACATGCTACTGCCACGGCCCCGATACCGGCATGTATACCCACTGCCGGGGATATTTCCATGATGTAGTCGGGAGCTTTACCCAGGTCTTGTGTAAGTTCATCGGCATAACGCAATGCGATATCGGCGGACGCGGCATGTACGACCGCGTATCGTTCGATGTTGTCTTTTTGTGCGAGCAGATGTTTCATTATTTTTGTACGGCTGCCTTTTGCCGAAAAGGATGCGCTATACGCAATACCCTTACCCTCGTCGTCGATGCTGATGATTGGCTTCAACTGACTGATTGTACCGATTAATCCTTTTAGTTTACCGATTCGCCCTCCGCGTATCATATATTTGAATGTAGCCACACTGACGTAGATTGCCGTTCGATGAATACGGTGCTCGGTGCGTGCGATGATCTCATCCGGTGGCAGATGTGCCGCAGCGTCTTTGGCCGCTTCTATGACCACGAGCCCCTGTGCGGCGGAATTCAGCCGACTGTCGACTACTGTTATCGGATACCCGTTTTTCCTAAGTTTAGCTGCTTCCGATTCCATAACTTTCCAGGTAGCGCTCATTTGGCGGGAAACGGGTATCACGAGTATCGACTGATACTGCGAAGTCAGCCAAGTGAAATACTGCGCAACGCGTTTCGGTTCAGGTGCCGAACTCCCGGGGTAGTCGGTTCTTTGGTCGAGGAATGGGTAAAAGGTCGAGCCGATAATGGTCAAGCGGTCAAGAAATTCATCTTTTCCCCATAGGATTTTTTGAGAAATAACGTGAATTTGGTACCGATCCAGAAGGGAGTGGGGAATATCCGCGATCGAATCGGTTACAATGGCGGTAGATGACAAAGGTTTGTGAACAACATCATGTTGTAGGATCATATCGTCGATTTTTTGATCGATTATAGAACCGAAATTTTTTACCGTTAAAAAAACTTGAGCGGGGTCATTGGTATGTATATGAATGCGTGTTCGCGTCCGACCTCGGCTGATTATCAGCGAGTCCCCATATGACGACAGAGGTGCGTGCAGTTCTTCAAAGTCATAATCACGGTGATTGATGAGAATTTCAGTGCAAAAGCGATAAAGAATTGTATCGCAGCTGTCGGGTAGATCGTAGCTGCCGTGTGGTTCATCTGAAAAAAGAATGTCATCAGCTTGTATTTTCGGTACCTTGCCGGTATGAAGCATTTCTGCAATACCTTCAAGAAACGAAACAAATCCTTGAGCGCCGGCATCCACAACATTTGCCTTGCGCAGGATTTCCATTTGATGTGTGGTTTCTCTAAGTGCGGAACGTGCCTGATCCATGGATTTTAAAAAGAGTTCTCGAAAATCATGTATGTGTGTGCTTAGCTCATGCATTTCTTTGGACCATAGCTTGAAAACGGTTAGAATCGTCCCCTCACGCGGGTCATCGATCGCATGCCATGTCAAATCAGAAGCATATGTCAACGCCGCACCGAATTCGGAAGCCGTTAGGGTATCCTTGCGGTCACAGGCCAGTGCCAGACCATTGAGAAATTGGGCAAGAATAATACCTGAGTTTCCGCGTGCACCCGCGAGCGCCTGGTCGGCTATATCATTCATGGTTTGCGAGACGGAGCGAGTAACCTTGCGTATTCGTACTGATGTTTGCAGAGTCGATACCATATTATTTCCCGTGTCGCCGTCAGCTACCGGAAACACGTTGATGGTGTTGATATTGTTCTTTTCACGTACAATCTGCTCATATCCTGAGAGAAAACTGTGATATAGGTTGTAGCCGTTCAACTTTAGCACTGCGCGCATTGTATTTGCCTCCGTATAATAATCATATGACGACAATACGTCGTTTTATTCGGTCTGACGAGGATGTATCGTTTGTTAAACAATCGGGCGTTCCTTTCCTGAAATCAAGCGCTGTATATTCTTTCTATGGGTAATACCCACCAGTATAGGAATAACGCTAAAAATTACCGTTCGCGGCAGTGTGGCGTTTTCAGAATCGATTACGGTAAAAACAAAATAGCAGATCGATGTGCCGACAGCGGTCGAGAGCGACGCAAGACTGACTTTGCGAGACAGTATTGTTACGAGGGCAAACAATATAATACCGACCGGGAAGATTGGAGGGAACAATGCAGTTAAAAATCCGGCTCCCGTAGCAATGCCTTTTCCCCCGCGAAAAGCAAGCCAAGGCGGAAAAATATGACCTAGCACACTACACATGCCCGTACTTGAAGCGAGAAGTTCTCTGTCAAGTAGAATCCATGCCTCCGGGAAATAATGTAGTACTGCAATAACCGGTAAAAATCCCTTGAGAAAATCGATCAACATCACCGGCATGCCCCACTTCCATCCCAATTGCCTGAAGGTATTGGTAGCTCCGGTTGAACCGCTGCCGTAGGCTCGTATATCGGTTCCCCTTAACGCACGGTGCGCAAGCCACCCTGTAGGAAACGAACCAATCAGAAAAGCAGAGATAAAAATTATTGCGTAAAGCATTATCGTTATTTGATTTTCCTTGGTAAAAAGGGGATTATCAATGATGTAGAATGTTTCCATTTAAGGTAATCTGCGTTTGTTCCCCATTTGCGATCGGCCTCTTTTTCTAAAAGCGGAATACCACTCACAAAGAGCAGCAGTATGGTTATAAACGCCGGGCCGATATAGAACAACCACTGAAAACCCGAAAAAACCGTTAATCCTGGTAAAGCGATCGCCCACCACACCAGCATCTCGCCGAAATAGTTGGGGTGCCGTGAATAGCGCCAAATACCGGATTCCATCCATCGTCCCTTGCCGGCGGCTGTTTTTTTATAGGCAAATTTTTGTGCGTCAGCGATCGTTTCGATCGTAAGACCGATGAGATACAGTATGCCTGCGAGAACAAGGAGCCCGGCCGGCGGAACGTTATTCCCGTCGGATGTCACTAAACCGTAAACCGGGAGCATGACAACTGCCACTGTTATGGCTTGTAATGCCCAAAAAGAACCGAATTTTATGACATTGGTGCGTTTGTCGTCAAACCTGTGGTCAACTTTAATCAGCAGTATTCGTACAAACAGATAACTACCGAGACGAATTCCCCATAGTATCACGGCTCCTACCGCGAATAGCTGCCACAGTCGCACAGCATCTGCGGTAAACAACAGTGTCAGCGCTAAGGTAATAAATGTCAGGCTATAGGTGATATCGGTGAAGATGTCCGTTTTCAAAATAGCGGCGAAGATAAAAAAAATACCGTTAATACCCAAACTGATAAGAAATAAACTAGTAATTGTCATAGTCACCTCGCAAAGAAAGACAT
Source organism: uncultured bacterium (assembly GCA_964539615.1). Classification (GTDB taxonomy): domain Bacteria; phylum Macinerneyibacteriota; class Macinerneyibacteria; order Macinerneyibacteriales; family CAYRFE01; genus CAYRFE01. The sequence continues at coordinate 5,862 of CAZIJP010000098.1, read as the reverse complement.
TTTTTTGAACAGGTTAAGCCTCAAAATCTTTTTCTTCGGGCGCATACGTATAAGCAACGCTGTCTGCAGTATATCTTTTCCCTGAATGTTTTCAAGAAAAAACAGTGCCCCAATTTTACTAAACGAGATTCAAATCTTTCTGTCATTATTTTGTTCGTAGGGAGAGGTTTCAAATACACCGCTCCCGAAATATCGGTTCTTTAAGATTACTACCATTGGGAATGTTCAGCGGGGTAATTGAAAATATTCGGGTAATTCATTGCCTGCAGTATATACCGCAACCGTATATCCGTCCTCGGCGAGTCGTACATCTTCCACACCGCTGTATGTGCCGTCGTTCCACCCGCCGTTGTTACCCAGTGTTGTGAAGTATTCTCCCGTGAATGTCATTACGGTCATCTCGGTTGTGTTATCTATAACATCAAAAAACGTGGTAATCTCCATTTCGTAGAGATCACCGTGAGGATTACCTTCGCGTTTTTCTATGCGGTAGCGGCAATTATCATTCGACATATCTTAAAATACAACACAATGAAATTCATGTAAACAGATAAGTGATGTAATGGTGTGTTTTATGTAATTCCTGCAACTTTCAACGGGATATTAAAAACTTGCGGTTTTTTTCATTCCATGGTACAATAGAACAGGTTTAAAAAAATCAGGGGGTGTGTGAATGGATTTTAAAGCAGTCGTAAACAACAGAAGAAGCATACGAAAATATGACCCAAAACCTATAAAGAGAACCGTTATTGAGTCTATATTTGAATCTGTTCGTGTCGCTCCGTCGGCTGAGAATGCTCAAGGTTGGGAATTTATTGTCATAGATGATCCTGCCGTGAAAGATGTGTTTTTGACCAAGGCTTTTTCAGGTGTTTTTATTATGCCGTGGGTGAAGACGGCTCCCGTGATCGTGGTCATGATCTCATTGAAGAAAATGTTACCAAATCTCGTGGGTACAACGCTTGCCAAAATAGATTATCAAACGATCGATGCAGGTATTGCCGGCGAACACTTTGTGCTTGCTGCTGAAAATTTAAAATTATCCACATGCTGGATAGGGTGGTTCAATAAAGAGAAAGTCCGTGAATATTTTTCCATACCAAAAAAATATGAGATATACAGTTTGTTCACTCTCGGTTATAAGGCCGCTGATTTTGACCCCCGTGAGCAAAAGCGTAAACCGATCGAAGAACTTGTTCATTACAATAAATTCAAGGAATGATGCGTAGGACGGAGGAACGATGCGCGACTATTTTTTAGCCATCGATGCCGGAACAACCTCTTCCCGAACGGTGATCTTCGATTCAAAAGGCGATATCGCAGCAATTGCACAGCAGGAATTCCCGCAAATATATCCGCAAAAAGGCTGGGTCGAACACGACCCTATGGTCATATGGGATACACAACGATCAACAATACATCGAGCTATTGAAAAAGCAGGTATCGAACCGACGCAGATCGTAGCTATCGGTATCACCAATCAGCGCGAGACCACTGTTGTATGGGATAAGATTACCGGAAAACCGGTTTACAATGCTATCGTATGGCAATGCAGGCGTACGGCCGCTATTTGTGACAAACTTCGAGCTAACGGTAAAGCGGAAATGATTTTCGAAAAGACCGGACTTATACTCGACCCGTATTTCAGTGCGACAAAAATACGCTGGATACTTGAAGACATACCGGAGGCGCGCCGTTTATGTGATGAAAACCGGCTCATGTTCGGCACAATAGACTCGTGGCTTTTATATAATCTTACCGGCGGTAACGTGCATTCGACCGATTTTTCAAACGCATCGCGGACCATGCTGTTCAATATCAATACGCTACAATGGGACGATGAACTGTGCGACCTGTTCGGTGTGCCTAAACATATGTTGCCTGACGTTTGCCCGTCGGGTCATTCGTTCGGCATGATGGAAAAGAGCATTCTTGGTACGGAAATACCGATAACGGCTATGATCGGGGATCAACAGGCCGCGTTGTTCGGCCAGCTCTGTTTTCATACCGGTGATGCAAAGATGACCTATGGTACAGGCGGATTCATTCTCTCCAATATCGGCCACAAGCCTATTCTTTCAAAGAATCGTCTTCTTACGACCATAGCATGGCAATTCAACGGAAAGACCGTGTATGCCGAAGAAGGCTCCGTATTTATTGCCGGGGCAGCCATTCAATGGTTGCGGGATAATCTCGGTATTATCGACAACAGCGCCGAATCGGATCGATTTGCAGCTGATGCCAATCCGGAACACGGCCTTGTTTTTGTGCCTGCATTTACCGGGCTTGGCGCACCGTATTGGCGGTCGGATGCAAAAGGGCTTATTTACGGAATAACCCGCGATACCGGTAAACGTGAGATCGTCCGTGCATGTCTGGAAGGCATCGCTTTTTCAACAAAAGATGTCGTTGATGCCATCAGTAAGGATACCGGTATAGACCTGCTTGCGCTGAAAGTCGACGGCGGTGCAAGCGCTAACAATTTTTTGATGCAGTTTCAAAGCGATATATTGAATATTCCTGTCGAACGCCCCGTTGTGTTTGAAACGACGGCGCAGGGTGCCGCGCTTCTTGCCGGGCTTGCTGCAGGCTATTTCTCGTCATTTGATGAGTTGAAAACTGCGAGAAAGACCGACCGTGTGTTTTCACCGTCCGATCATGCGGCTCAGAACAAAGCACGGTATTCATCGTGGCAGCATGTCATTGAAGCATTATTGCGGTAATAATATATGTATAATACTGTATTGATAACTCCGTGTAATGATATTTCAGAGGCGCGGGGACTAATAAAAAATAATAAGCCTCTCCCGGTTTTATGGGAAGGGTTTGGGGTGGGCCCAGATTACTTTGTATTCATTGCTCGAATGAATTATGGTATTGCAGTATGCGATTAAGCCGTCTTTTATCTATGGTCATGCTGTTGGTCAATAAAGACCGTATTTCTGCAACGGAGTTAGCTAAACGATATGGGATATCGGTCAGGACCGTTTACCGCGACATGGATGCAATTCGTGATGCGGGATTACCGGTCGAATCTTTTCAGGGAGTTGAGGGCGGGTTTTCGCTTTCTCAAGAATATAAAATGACGAAACAATCGTTTAATGCTGAGGATGTGGCTCCTATACTCACCGCTTTTCACGGAATGTCTGCAGTATTTATGGAAAAAGGTAATGACTCGGTCATGGAAAAAATTTCCGGACTGGTCCCCGCGGCTCAAAAGGAAGAGATTCAACGATACTGCGATCAGATCATTTTTGATTTTATGCCGTTCGGCTATAGCACTCAGGCACAAGAAGCGCTTAATGATATTCATACAGCGATTCGGTTGTCCCGGTGTATTCGGTTCAATTATAAAAATCTTAAAGGTGAACGGACTGAGCGTACCGTTGAACCTATCTCGCTGGTATTCAAGGGAAACGGCTGGTATCTTTTTGCGTTTTGCCGTGAAAAAGAACAACCCCGGTTTTTCAAGATCACTCGCGTGCGGGAATTGACTATTTTACATGATACATTTAAGCCGAGAGCTTTATCCTATTGGGATACATTCGGAAAAGAAGAACAAGACCGTGAAAATGTTCACTATGTTTTGCGATTCTCAGCCGAGGCTGCCGAAGCTGCCGAAGAATATTTTGCCGACGATATGATCATAAAAAATCCGGACGGATCGTTCACTGTAGGATTGGATTTTGCAGAAGACGGTTGGATATTTACTTTCATTCTCGGATTCGGAGATCAGTGTGAGGTTCTGGAGCCGGAATATGCCCGTAAAAATATTACCGAAACATTAATAAAAACAATACAACGCTACAATACCTGACATCTTATTGTCATATATTGCATCGTATACTTGTTCAAGAAAGCGGACGGATACCGTTTTCCCGAAAAGGAGATGGTTATGGAACGTGAAAAAGATTTCAGGTCGTATCTTGTTACACGTAATGCTGATGAAAAAACGCAGAACTTCTCCGTTGAACTTGTGGATGATTTTTTGTCTGTAATGGAAGAGCAAGGAATGGATTTTCCTGAGAACGATCTGGCTGATATCAAATATTACGCGCATAATAAGATCGCAGGAAAGCCCGATGCTTATGAACGGATCATTGGTCTTGCTCGTTATTGTCGGTTCAGCAATCATGACGCCGGGTTGTTTTATCTGGTCACGATGTGTGGTACGATCGGAGTGCTTGACAGTATGCAGGCTCGTATGCGTTTGGTCCTTGGGGATGAGGAAGCCGACAAGATAATTTCTACGATGAAAAATCCCCCGTTGGGATCTGTGTATGAAGCGTATCCCGAAGTAGTGAATTCAATGTTATCCGTCATGCAACGGTCATTGCCTATTAAGACATGCAGGAAGATCCTTGCAGGAAATCATCATGGCATACCGGTTGAAAAGTTCAACTATGATAAAGAGAAATTCAAGGAGCTCGGTTCTATCGATGACTATTTGAAATTTCGCACTTCGTCAATGTTGGAAGAAATGGAATTATGCATGAATGAAGGCCGCATGTGGTATGAACAGAAGATCACACCCCGTGTGCTCGAGTTTGTTCGAGCCAATCCGGAAATTCAGGCCGGCGTGCGTGAAGGCAATACGGTCTATATAACAAAAATACCCTATGATCCCGAAAAATTCCTCGATGCCGTCGAGCCAAAAGAAAAGCGGTTTCATGCATGTCATTGCCCGTTTGTGCGGTCTTCGATCGCCGACGGTTCGGTGCAAGTTTCACCGATGTGGTGCTACTGTACAGGTGGTTTTGAAAAACTGCCGTTTGATGTGATTTTTGAAAAAGAATTGGATGTGGAAGTGTTGGAGACAGTTCTCGGGGGAGATGACCGCTGCAGGTTTGCGGTAACGCTTCCCGATGAAGTGTTACCTGAATAGAAAACTAATAGGAGGAAGAATATGGAAAAAATGCTCGGAATGTGCGGGATCGATTGTGCAAAATGCCCGGCTTATGAAGCAACCCAAAAAGACGATGTTGCTTTGCGTGAAAAAACGGCTGCCGAATGGTCTAAAATGTTCCATGCCGATATTAAACCGGAAAATATCAACTGTGACGGTTGTACGTCCGGTGGCAAGCATTTCGGTTATTGTGATTCTTGTCAAATACGTATTTGCGGAACCGGTAAGGACCTGAATACCTGTGCAGAATGCAGCGATTACAGCTGCAGTATTCTTACTGAATTCCACGCTATGGTACCGGAAGCAAAAGCTGCGCTTGATGCCATGCATTGATCCTTGTTATTAGAGACGCACGATTGTGCGTCTCTTTTACTATTGACTTACTTATTAAAATCTTTATAGTTATTACACTTACCGTGTAAAAGGAGGACTTATGCCAGAAAGCAACAATCGTATGAAACCGGCTCTATTGGTCATTGATATTCAGAACGCCTATCTATCCATGATGGATGAGCGCAACAAGGAAAAAGGGATGTATATGATCAACGGATTTATTTCCGCGTTCAGAAAAAAAGGATTCCCGGTAATTCATATTTATCATGAGGATATTGTAAGCGGTTACGGGCCGAAAAAGGGTACGGATGCTTTTGAATTTCCGGCCACAGTCTCCATGCAACCTGAGGATGCCAAGGTGATCAAACACTACGGCGACGGATTCAATAAGACCGATCTCGATCCTATTCTGAAAGAAAAGGGGATCAATACTGTATTTATGTGCGGATTAAGCGCTGTCGGTTGTGTATTACATACATGGGTCGGCGCACAGAATCATGATTACAAAGCATTTTTGTTGAAAGATGCCATCATTTCTCATGATGGGGAATATACAAAGGCGATTGAAACGATTTTCGATGCTATCGGATGGGATACCGTTCAGACGATGCTTGATTTTTGTT
>CAZIJP010000097.1:199-10030 GCA_964539615.1 uncultured bacterium | reverse complement strand
CCGTTGACATCTACTTTGAACTGAGAACCGTTTGTATTGAGCATGTTTTTTACGATGATCTCACCTTGTTTCAGCGGAACAATGAAATTATCGGGGTTTTTAGTAAAAACACCGTATTCACCGTCATTGCTGATGCCAACCGGTTGGCTCTCGGAAAAAGATTTGAACCATGGCGCCGCATTCAGCTTTTCCTTGCTGACATACTGCTTCGAAAGCAACAGGTAATCATGCGGTGGAATGATCAATGCGTAGTCCGGCATAGCCTTTAGTGGTGTATATAACGGATTTTTACGAATATCACGAATGATCTTCGTGTCTGCCTGAACAGCGCCGTTGAGATAAGCAAGCGCCAATTCGTAATACCCCAGCTCCATAAGAACACGAGCCGACTTTTCCATTGCCTCGCCTTTTCTGACCGACAAATGCGTTCCGTGTAAATATTGTACCAAGGCGAGTTTTAGTTTTTTATCATTGTAAAGACCATCGCCTTTTGATAAATACTGCAACGCACCCTGTTCATTATCGTTGCGCTTCAGATCAGTATCGGCGATCACTGCCATAAGCACTTCAAGGAACATGCCGCCGGCTTTAGGATGATCGATATATGCGGCGAGATAATTATTCATAAATCCTTCGGTCTTAGCATCTTTGCATATGACGAAGGTTTGAATCAACCGTTTTTGATCGGATTTATTTTTCATTGCGAGAGCATACGGAACCAGTAATTTTGTTACAACCTCCGGATTTCGATCACCGGTAAGGCCAAGGTAATATGCTGCTTTGTCTTTCAGGGATTCATCAACATCAGCTTTGCTCAAAATCTGAACAAGTTTTGCATCATTTTTTCCGGCTGCCCATTTGCGGATCTTTTCTTCGGTAGGTTTCCCGTCTATCATTGTCGACATTTGACTGCACGAAAACATCGTCACAAGCATAATAATGAGCAACGGCCACTTATTCATGTTCCACCTTCCTTATTGTTATGATACGACCCTTTTCTTTTTTTCGTACTCGCATCGAAAAAACAACTAAATAACTACAAAATACTACTGATGCGCTCAATATTGCGATCAGGTCGGCGAGTTGCACGACATAACGCACAACGCCGTATACTGCAATAAATAGCACCGGAGGAATAATAAAAGCCCCGATCGCCAGCGCTGATTCCGAGCTTTCATAGGCAACTATAACCCTGTCTCCCGGTTGAACGGAAGCTGAATAAACAACGTTATCAAACCAAATGGGCGTACCGGCATTGCAAGTGCCGCATGAAGCGCATTTTGATTCGGGAAACAATTTCACCTGCGCCCGGGAATCCTCCACAGCTTGTATGATACCAAAACGTTCGATCATGCCGCACGATTCCTTTTATAATATCCCATGATTATCCCGAGAACCACTGACCAGACAGCGGCAAGTCCGATACGAAACTCCACAGCCAATAAAAAAGTTACCGTGTGAGCCGGTATCCAGAACCACAATAATGTCTTCAGAGAATTTTCAATACCGGCATATCCTTTTGTTTTCATGATAAGATTGTCGGTCAAACGATGGAAATACATCATCTGCGGACCGAAAAACATATTCATGGTAATCGAAGTCAGTAGCGCTTTACCGAATTTCTCCGCAAACCACGATGATGCCAAAGAATGGTCAACCAAGGCATCAGGAACTGCATTGAATGCCGTAAATGCATATTTTATGACCACACCAAGCACACCCCATGCAAGCATTTTTAAAACGGTCTGAACTGTAGTAAAAGGCATTGCAACTTTCTTGTTCGCTATCCATGCGCCGCAAAGCTCGCCCAACAGCCCGAGAACAGCAAATTGTATAAAGCTGGCTAAAAGCATATAATTCGTTACAAATTCAACATAAGCATCAATCATAGCGTCCTCCGTTGTTTGGTCTTAGAGTAGCAAATTTCTCTCATTAGTCAAGTTTTTCATGCGTGTAAAAGCGATATAATAAATGTGACACAATAAGACGAGCCGCAATACCCATTAAATTCATATCGGCAGGCAAGTATTCTTTCTGTTCCAGCTTACTTGAAAGATATATCTCCAACGATATGTCGGAGTCTGAAAATGCGTAAATAATGTCTGAAAACAATCCCATTCCCAATGACTCGTACTTCCAATTGATGGCCACAAGCACATTGTTCTCTTTTCGTGCCGTCTCAAGATAGGTATCGATCGTCATGATCTGTTCATCACGGTATTCAAACCGTTCCGCACCGATAGTAAATACAACCGAGCGGTAATCATGATCAAATAAACGTCCAAGCAGAGTCACAACTTGAGCGCAATACGCCTGATCATCCGTTGACGGATACATACTAAGCTCTACAAATGTACGGATAACCTCTTCGTTGCGGGCAATATCACCCGTTATGATACCGGAAAGAGCGTCATGAAGGCCGCGATACAACCGGTAATGTTCCTGCCACATCTCTATACGTTGCCGTACCGGTTGTTGTTTTGCATAATATCCCGCTGCGATTGCCTTACTCAGCAAAATCTCTCCTTTTTCACCATGATCAGGGAGATAGGAGATACCGATGCTGACCGTTATATTTTTTGGCCGCAATTCGCGGTCATTTTCAATGATCTGTTTTAAGCGGCTTGCTTTTTCAAACAATTTCTCTTTATTGATCTGCGCTATGGCCACGGCAAATTCTTCGCCCATGTACCGCCCGATCACCGCTGTGTCCATAAAAAATTCTTTTATGATCGTTGCAAGACGTGCGATAACCGCATCGCCGTATTCCTGACCAAGCTGTTTGTTGATCTCGCCCATCGTATCGATGTCGATAACCATAAACCCGATCGCCTCATCACGTTTTCGATGGCTGATCAATTTATCAACTTCTATGAGAAAATACGTTCGCGTTAATACTTTAGTAAGGCCACACAAAGCGATATCTTCCTTGAGTTCACGTTGATGGAGCAACAAACTGAGATACTGCGCAAATACAAAAATAAAATCCCCGAGTTCCGAAGAAATATTAGTGCAGATTTTTTTTGAATCAAAATATATATACGCCGCAATATATTCCTGAAACGGCCGTTCTGCTACGGCATTCATGCGCAACGCTCCCGTTGTATCATGTTGCATGACAGGATAAATACCCGCATTCACGATATTGGTGGAAAACGTGCTGTATTCACGTGCGACCACAACGGCAGGATGCCTTACAAGCGGGAAGAGGTCCTTTTTAATCTCCTGATCCTCAAAAATATCTCTCTTGATGAACGCAGCAGTTCGTAAGAGTCCTTCTTGTGGATGACGTACAAATAAGATAACTCTGTCCGCCTTAGCAATTTCGCATATATATTCCAATATCGTGGTAATAAGCGCGTTAGACGACGTTTGTTCAGAATGCCATTCCTGAATCAGAGCGGCCATTCTTTTTTTATAGAACCGCAACATATAATCGGACATATTTTTTCGCCACAATTCAAGCATGTATTTATACGTAATCTGATGTGGTTTTACCGTTAGCGTTTGAGCGCATGCCTTTTGCAGATGATCGATCTCACTCAGGTAATAATGCTGACGAATACATCGTGCAAATTGTTTCGGGTAATTCTCTTTGATATGTTTGGCGAAAACCAATATTTCAGCATAGATCTCATACAGCCTGTACATAAAATCTTTTTTTTGATAAATTCTCGATAATTCAAGGAGCACATCCAAGAGTAGCGTGTTCATTTTCATCTTTTTATAATAGACGACCAATTTTTCAAGCATATCTGCGCGCTTTTCCGGATCGTTCTCGAAATAAGAACGGAACAGGTCAAAATGCAATTCGCCCAACGCGATCTTACGGGTTTCCTGCAATACGATAAGCGAATCAAGCAATCGTTTCGCTTCGGTCTTTTTACCCAACCGATTCACCAGGGCATCTACTTTAAACAGTCCTATGGAGAAATACGAATAATTGAATATCCCGTTCTCTTCTGAAAGTGCCAAAAACATATCGGCAAATTTGATCATCTGTTCATATTTCCGTTCATAATAGTATAATTTCACCATATGCCCGTAATAAGCCAACTCATTTTGCACGACGCCTTGCTTGACCGCATATTTATTAAAAAGCCTGCACAGTACCTTTGCTTTTTTAAAATCGCCTAGCGCAACAAGCAGATCTATAAATTGTCCCAACACGACAAAGTAATTGCCGAGATCGGTTGTTCGCGTATAGCGTATCGCTTCGATAAGATATTTATATGATTCGGAGTAGAACAAGTTGACCGTATTGTGCTCACCAATATTGGCCAGTGCAACCAGAATCTGTTTCATAGCGCCGATCTTACGCCCGATGGCCACCGCCATTTTTAATTCTTCCACGATCTCATGAGCCGGAAATCCGAGGTAATATTTTGCGGTTGCAATATTGTTGTGTAATGATATCATGCGTACAAAATCACGATTCTTCTTTGCATAGAACAAGCCGCGTTCATAAATACGTTTTGCTTGCAGATAATCGCCCGTCCCGATCGCAGCATATCCTGCGGATGTAAACAATGCGATAAAATATTGCGTTAGGATCGGATACGTCTGCAGTTTCTTTTCCCAATTGTCGATCAGATCGGCAGAAATACGCCGAACATCTGAATATTTTGCGCGGTTATTGAGATACGAAAGCACTTGTATCTTTATTTTAGCATCAAGCTGAATGTTGTAGTTGCCCTCAAGAATTATTTCAACCAATGTTTCTGCAGCGTCATATTTTTTAGCGGCTCTGGCATCAAGGAATTTGATAGCATTCACCAGATACGTTTGCGCCTGCTGCGGGGTATTTTTTTTAGAAAGCGCGGTTATCAGCTGCTGCACTCGCTTAGCGGCAAGCGCATTACGAGAATAGAAAAATACGTACCGCTCAGCGAGATAGTACCAGATCGTATCATCGCTTACCATTTCGGCATGCGCACAATACGAAAGCGATATCTTTTCAAGAAAATTCCACAATTCATCGTAATGACCAAGTTGGAATAAAATTTCCATGTATGAATGTTTGATCTTCCATTTCTCGGCAAAATATTTCGGCAAACCCAACAAGGTGTGCGCGTAATATTTCAACCGGTCGTATTCGGCCGTAGAAAGTTGAAAATTATCAATGATATAATTCAAATAGCGTAACGAAGAATAATAATAATGGTTGTTGAACAACAACTTCACGACCATCGACAACGATTCCGGATCACGTTCCGATTTTGCCAAGAATCGTATCAGTTGTTTCCGAAGCGGCGATACAAATACCGGATCATTGATCTGGGAAAAATAATCAAACAAACTCTTACGCACGACGCGATAGGACGCCGTGTTCTTATCCCAAATCTCATCAACGAACGCATGCACCCGCAACGAACCGATAAAATCAAGAAGCTGTTCCTTTCCAGTGCCGGTCAGCGTGATCAACTGGTCAAGCGTAAGATAATTGCCGTTATTGGCTATATACCACAATATCTCTTTTTCTTCTTTTTTAAGGAACTTCAAATGCTTTTGAAGCGCATCATCGATCATCAACTCGTTTTTATCATATTCGATCGCATTAAGATCGGCCACCAATTCACGGGCAACAAGACGCAGATACCGTTTATCATAGAGCTTTTGTATAAAATTGATGATCGAGATGGCGTGTTGTAAGTTCAGAGTATGAATAACATCCACAAGCTGGGTCAGATCCAAAAGAGGATCTATTAGCGATGACAACAGGTCTTTTATCTGACGATCATTGAGCTGCGAATACTCTTTGGAAATGATCTCAAACCGCGGATTCTTGTAGAACATACTGAAGCGGTTCTTTTCAATACCGGCATCAAAAAGGAAAACAATATTACCTGCCGATTCCATATGAAAAAGCATATTGATAAATTTTACGATATGGTCATCCATACCCACGATCGTCTTGACATGGAGAACGATCGGCTTCGTAATGGACAATGTGAACAACATTTCTGCGATAACATTTTGAACCGAAAATAGGATCTGCTCGTCATTGATCTCACGGAACCGTTCAAATTCATTTTCTACGGTTTCAATTGCTTGCGTTGAGCTGAGATTATAATGCTTCACGCAATCGAAAAGATATTTCAGAAAATCGTAAAAATTCTGCATGATGATCTCAAGTTTGAGATATTTCCGCAATTTAAGATAATTCAGAAAATCGTTGATAATAATAGATTTATACGAACTGTCGCTGCCATAGAACACAAACCCGATCAAACTGTTGCGTTTTATATGAAAATCGTATAACTCGCTGAGTATATCGATCTCATAAGCCAAACCAACCTCTGTAGCTGTCCACTCTTGTTTTTCATCAAGATAGGCCAACGGATCACCGGTGAAATAACCGGCATCGATGAGATGCGAAATAAAATCAATAAAAGGTCCGTCGGCAATCAGAAGTTCTTCAATAAGCGTTTTGATCCGAGTATTATCTTTTTTATCAATCTTCTTCAATAATTCAGCCACGTTTTCGGCAGCCTGCTTACAACTGCCGTCACGGGGAACCGCAGCGATCTCCATGCGCATGAGGTCGCATACTGAATTACCATCGTTGGTAATAAGAACTGCATCTGCATTACATGTTTTTATTCCAATACAATACCGCTGAAGATAATATTGCACATTGAGCAAGTGCATTGCCGTTTCGATCAATTGTTTTTCATCGGGAAACTCATAATTTGAAAGTTTTCGTGAAGGCACCTGATCACTTGCAAGTATATAGTAATTTGTATATGTATTCTTTTCATCCACAAACCATATTTTTTCAAAATTGTAATAATGGAGCAGATGCGAATGTTCAACCGATGTGGCCAGACGCAATTTTTGTTCAAGTCGGGAATATGCCTGCTCGGTGACATTCTCAAAATCGTAGATACGAACCGTTACTTTTTTGTTCTTGAACATGTCTTTGGCAGAATAGATGGTAGCGTGGAGATAGTTCTCCTGTTTCTCAAGCAGATAGTATCTATTGTTGATTACTTTCATGCGTCAGTTTTCACCACCTTCCCTAATAGTATATAAAAATACACGCTGAAAGTCAATTCAATTTATCCCGATTCATTGCGCAGGATGATAATTTTACTGAAATAATCTCACAGTGCTTACATAATTTTATAGCGATTTAAAGATAATTATTTCATGATAAATTTATATATATCATATTAAAAACAGTTTTCTGTCGTTAATCTCGATATACATAACTATTCCAAAATGATCATATGTTATTCATGCGGTTCTCTGGTATAAAATTATCAACAGAGAAATAACTACGATAATTAATTTAACAATTACTCCGACAACAAGGTTATTTATATTGCGTGCGGTCGGGATTGCGGGTATACTACTGTAAGGTGTCTGGAGAGTTCCGACACAGCGGAGCAGAAGGGCTGCTGCCGCAAAAACCGGGAGGTGACCGATTATGGTTAAGTGTATCCATGATCTTGTGAAGATCCCTGACAATGCAATCAAAATGATTGTTGCAGGCCTGGAAACCGATGAACTGATCACGTTCCTCATGGAAGCCCCGTCAGAAGTCAAAGAGAAGATCTATTCGAACCTGTCAAAAGAGCACTTTTCAACTCTGTATAAACGATTAAATCTCACACATTACCCAAGCACCGACGAATTTGAGAAAGCGCTGCATCACATTATGGACAAGGCCAATGAGGTGGCCGCCGTCGGTTAATAAACAAGAAAACAACATTTTTATGATATAGAGGGGAACGAAAGTTCCCCTTTTTTTATTTATTCCATTCAAAAATAAAAACATCAAATGATCGTATATATAATTGCTTATACATTAATTATTTTTGCTCTACAAACGGTTTTTCCATCCATATAATTTTTTGCAGCTTAAGATTCACGTATCCTCTGCAAGTCTTTGCTTTTTTTCCTTCCTCATCATAAACCACACTTTCAACATATAATATTCTGCTGTTGCCTGTCCCTCTTGTAAGAGTAAATTGTGGCAGTATCGTGTGTCCATCTAAAAACTCTATTCCGGACAAAGATTTACCATCTATGTTCCAATAGAATTGTCTATATGAATACCCATTGAATAATAACCGCCGCTCTTCCGACCCATAAACTCTATTCCCCTTTTTATCAACATACCATATATTGAATCCAGAGCGAACACGTGCATAACCGTCTTTAAACGGCTCCACATCATCATACGTCAGAAAACTGATTTTTTTTCCCGTAGAATCAATAAAACCGCATATATTACCATCCCGGTATGTCAAAATGCCGTTTGTATAATTATTGCCAAAAGTTATATATTCTGACGCTTCGAAAATGACTTTTCCTGTTTTATCAAGCAATGCATTTTTCCCGCCAATAAGCGGCTTCCCAAAACCGCCGTCACTGCCACCAAGATTAACGATATAAACTTGCTCTTCCGTTGTTTCGAGCGTTGAAAACATACATGGCAATACCTGTCTTCCATTTTTATCGATCAGCCCCCATTTGCCTTTTATTCTGATTTTTGCAACATCGTAGCAAAAATCTAAAATACAGTCACATGGTAAAAATTGAATAACCTGTTTGCCGTTTTTATCGATGGCTCCCCATTCACCACCACTGACTGAATAGTTATTTTGTTCTGCGCCTTTATTAACGATAATTGGGGTGCTATCCTGATGTATTATGCCAACATTATTAAAATCAAAACCGGTAAGAGCATGTCCATTTTTGTCAAACAATGCCCATTTACCACCAGAATAGTTATTGAGATTTACTGTAGCGCCTTTGTTAACCCACATTCGTCCGTCCGTGCATTCAGTAATAACATCATATGCTATAGGGATTATAGTCTTTCCGTTTAGGTCAAATACACCGCATTTCCCCCTTAAATACACTCTCACAATACCGTTTCCAGTATATTTTATATCGTCATACTGCGCCGGAATTGAAAACTGTCCCTGGTTATTAATAAGTCCCGTCATAGCATTTTTTGTAACAATCATATAATCACCATAAGCCATTTCGATGGAATCAAACACAGGGGCTTCAATAATATTAAGCATGCTGTCGGCTAAGCCAAACGTTCTTGGATTTGATTTATCATAAAATGAAAAATACCCGTTATTACTCCTGTGATATAGCTCAAATGTCCGCGAAAGTTGTTTAACAACATTACCATTCATATCATAAATTACATATTTGTTTTCTGTTATTTCATACAGATATCCGTTCATAAGAAATGAATTTTCAGCATACTTCGGCTCTATTATGACAGCACCTTTCTCATCAATAAACCCGCAGTTACCGTCAACATAAATTGGGAAAAATTCCGTTTCCGGAATTGGTTTCTGCGGAATCCAAAATCCGGCAGAATAAATCATATTTATAGCAATTAAAACCAGCGTTAACATATATACCTCCCCATTTCGGTGATTATACCAAGAAGAATTTATTTTGTAAATTAATTCGTACTAAATCATTTATTTTCAACCATAGATACTAAAATTATTTCAATTCTTAGCAACTTTTTTTATTTACCCATACTATTTCAGAAATGAATATTTCTGAAATCATATAATGTATTTATGCTTTGATGAATTTAAAAAATAATTACGGCTATAATAAAAATAATTCAGGATTACATGGCAGTAATCATTAACAAAAAAGGAAATCCAATTATTTATAGAGACTTCTTTTCCAGAAAAACGTATTTATTCCATAAACACCATATGGTGATATTTGTATATAAAAACAGCGGATCAAGCTCCGCTGTCATCAATCAACGTTTAGAGATTTAGTTTATTTCAGCGTCGAATGAACCACTTTCCCGTCAATCACGGTGCAGACGCAGTT
>CAZIJP010000097.1:0-189 GCA_964539615.1 uncultured bacterium | reverse complement strand
AACATTTTTATGATATAGAGGGGAACGAAAGTTCCCCTTTTTTATTGATCTAACGTTTAATACAATTTCGAAAAAAATCTTTAGTTCCTTCTATATATCATTTTAATGTCGAGTGAACCACTTTCCCGTCAATCACGGTGCAGACGCAGTTTGTCTTCATATCAAACGGGTCTCCGTCAAATACGGCGA
>CAZIJP010000096.1:8563-10071 GCA_964539615.1 uncultured bacterium | reverse complement strand
CCGAATTTAATATTGTTTTGCCGCTCCATTTGATCTCCTAATCAAATGTTTTACGGTTTATAACTCTCTTTTACTTGATTTATTTCGGTTTGAAGGGTATACTGAGCCCAAAGGAGTGATTATGGATAAAATAGATAAACAAATACTCAATATTTTACAATCAGACGGAAGAATAACCACTAAAGCTATTGCGGAACGTGTCGGCTTGTCAACGCCTGCAGCTCTTGAACGTGTGCGCAAACTGGAGAACGGCGGAGTTATCAAAGGTTACAAGGCCATTCTTGATAATAATTCGATCGGTAAGAAGATCATGGCTATTTTAGCTATAACCAACACCTCGCGTACGGCAGAATCCATAGAAAACGTTAAATCGGCGTTGCTTAATCTTCGTGAGGTTAAATCATATTATTTTACAACCGGCCGCTTTGATTTTATTGCAGTTGTTGCGGTTGACGATATCAAATCACTTGAAGAGCTTATCGTGAAAAAATTATCAACGATTCCGTATATCGGTAATGTTGAAACATTCATCGTTCTATCTGCTGAAGAAGATCTCGGGGTTCATATACCAGTCGAATGAGGTAGAAATAATGAAAAAAGCTCTTATCGTCGTATTGATGATTCTTTGTTGCAGCAAAATGATCGTGCCGTCTGACGTCAAGCCGATAGATCCTTTTTTGGTCATCCATACGCTTCCTGCAAATATTGACGTAAAAAAGATGATATACAGGGGCGTTTTCAACGGTAATCACATGTTCATTGACGTTCCCGATAATGCGATATACCTCCTTGATGTGTTAAACTTTGAGCTTAAAGGCAAATTTTATTTCCGATTCGGCCGAAATGACAGTGAGGTTGAAGGGTTGAAATTTACCACGCAATCGGAAAATCATTTGTGGGTACTTGATCAAATGAATCGGATATCGCTTTTTGATTACGTTGACAACAAATTCATATTCAAAGCATCATTTTTTCTTACACCGTATACGCTGGTAACAAATATTTATGCAACCAAGTTGGGTTTATTTGCTTTCGGCAGAGATTCGTCGGGGTTATTTTCATTAAATCAATACTCGATGCACGGATCAAAGGAAAAAGAAATAGAGACCTACAAAGCGCCGATACCGGGCAATATTGTTTTTGCGCAAGACCATGAGGGGAATTTACTCTATACGTTTCAATATAACACGACATTTTATTATCTTGATATCGTAAAAGATAAAACCAAAACGTATAAGCCTGATGATAAGATCATTTGGGAAGTTGAAAAGAAAGAAATGTATAAAAACGGCATGGTCTATAATATCGGTCTGCTTGGGCCTAATCACCTATTCATTTCTTACTGGACAGTACCGACAGGGGGGATATTTGCTGTCATTGATAAGAAATCAAAAAATGTTTTGGCTTCTTATACATACCCTCTTGCGGAAGGTTTTGTATACAATGATCGGATATTCATCTATAAAGAAACATTTCAGGATAAAAATATGCAGGCATTCCTTGTGGAA
>CAZIJP010000096.1:0-8463 GCA_964539615.1 uncultured bacterium | reverse complement strand
ATTATGCAAGAATATGGGCAAATATTTTCACGTGTTTATAACGAGCGCTGGGGTGGTTTTGCCAGGCAGAAGGCCGGATTGATCTATTCGTTCATAACGCCGTTGCTTGAGGCTGACGGTCTTTCAAAGACGCTTCTTGATGTTTGTTGCGGAACCGGTCAATTTGACACGCTATTTCTACAAAATGATTATCGTGTGGCAGGTATAGATCTGTCGCCAGAGATGATCAATCATGCAAAAAACAATAATAAAGAATGGGTTTCCAACGGGTATGCCGTCTATTCAGAGATGGATGCCGCTGATATCTCCTTGACCGAAACGTATTCATGTGCGGTCTCTCTTTATGATGCACTCAATCACCTGCCTACTGCGGCAGAACTGCAAATCTGTTTTCGCGGCGTATACAATTGTCTTTGTGACGGAGGTTTTTTTATATTTGATCTGAATACCCGAAAAGGCCTTCTGCGCTGGAACGGCATATCGGTTCAAGAAGATGATGAGTTCACTATAATATCACGTGGAGTTTATGATATGCCGATGGAGCGTGCTTTTACAACTATTTCAGGTTTTGCGCGCAATGAAAAAGGCACATATGATAGATTCAGCGAGACTGTTTATAATACGGTCTATGATATGATCGATGTGTGTACTTTATTGGAGAAAGCAGGATTTTCAGATATCAGAATGACCGATGGCGTTGATTTTACCAAAATGCTTCCGGATCCCGAAGAAGCAGGTCGGGTATTCTTCGTGGTTAAGAAATAGATCTTTGTTTCAAAACGGATGCGCAATTAATAAATAAAAACAAAACTTCTCCAGGTATAATAATAGAAAACCTTGCATTTTTGGGAAAATATCCGTATAATCATAAACGGAGAAGATGAAGTATGAGTATAAGCTTTTTAATTATTTATGAAATGTCACTTTTTGCGGCAAGCATGGATTACCGGTATATCATAACGCGCAGCGCGCGTATATAATATTTTTCACATTACATACTTGTTTTAATTATTTTAAAGGAGGATATTTATGATAAACATACAATTACCTGACGGGAAGATACTACCGTTGGAAAACGGTTCTTCCGTCTATGATGTGGCAATGGCCATAGCTTCAGGTTTGGCAAAAAGGGCTCTGTGCGGAGCTGTGAACGGACAATTAGTTGATCTCAATTATAAACTCGATAAAGATGCTCAAGTTAAAATCATTACCGGCGATGATCCTGAAGGCAGGGATGTTTACTGTCACAGTGCATCACACCTTATGGCACAAGCTGTGCGACATCTTTTCCCCGGTGTGAAAGTGACCATCGGACCGTCGATCGAGAACGGATTTTATTATGATTTCGATCTGGAGCACTCGTTCAGTGAAGAAGATCTATTAAAGATCGAAGAGGAAATGCAACGGATCATTAAGGAAGACATCCCTATTTCTCGCTGCGAGATGAGTAAGGACGAGGCCATTGCTTTTTTTGAAAAAAAAGGCGAGATCTATAAAATGGAGATAATTAGTGAAATCGAAGCCGATCATGTGAGTGTGTATACCCAGGGTGATTTTGCCGATCTCTGCCGCGGACCGCATGTGAAAAGCACCGGTGCATTAAAAAATATCAAACTTCTTTCAGTAGCCGGAGCTTATTGGCGCGGTGATGAGAAGAATAAGATGCTTCAGCGTATCTACGGTACTGCCTTCCCAAAAAAAGAAGAATTGGATGATTACATCAACAAGCTTGAAGAGGCCAAGAAACGCGATCATCGTAAGATCGGCAAAGAAATGGGATTGTATTCCATTCATGAAGAAGCAGGCCCGGGGCTTATTTATTGGCATCCGAAGGGAGCCAGAATTCGTGTTGCCATTGAAAACTTCTGGCGGGATGAACATTATAAGAACGGTTATGAGCAACTTTTTACACCGCATATGGGTAAAAGCTGGCTGTGGGAGACAAGCGGGCATTTATCGTTTTACAAAGACAGCATGTACAGCGGGATGGAAGTAGACGAGAACGACTATTACATCAAACCGATGAACTGTCCGTTCCATATCATGATCTATAAATCGGATACACACAGCTACCGCGATCTGCCGCTTCGCTGGGCGGAGCTTGGTACCGTGTACCGTTATGAACGGTCGGGCGCGTTGCACGGACTTTTGCGTGTGCGTGGATTTACTCAGGATGATGCCCATATCATCTGTACTCCCGAGCAGATCGACGATGAGATAAGTGAGGTATTACGCTTTAGCCTGTATATGTGGCGCGTATTCGGATTTACCGATATCAAGGCATATCTTTCCACCAAGCCGAAAGAAAAATCGGTCGGCGAGGAAAGCCGCTGGCTGCAGGCTCAGGATTCGCTGAAAAAAGCGATCGAGCGCGAAGGATTACAGTATGAAGTGGACGAAGGCGGTGGAGCGTTCTACGGGCCGAAGATTGACCTTAAAGTGAAAGATACCATCGGCCGCGAATGGCAGATGACCACCATCCAGTTCGACTTCAACCTGCCCGAACGCTTTGAAATGACCTATGTGGATGCCGACGGCAAAGAGAAACGTCCGTATATGGTGCATCGTGCGTTACTCGGCAGTATTGAGCGT
This sequence comes from uncultured bacterium, assembly GCA_964539615.1. Lineage (GTDB taxonomy): Bacteria > Macinerneyibacteriota > Macinerneyibacteria > Macinerneyibacteriales > CAYRFE01 > CAYRFE01. The sequence continues at coordinate 5,871 of CAZIJP010000096.1, read as the reverse complement.
TTCTTTGGCGTATTGATCGAGAACTATGCAGGCGCATTTCCGATTTGGCTGCATCCGGTACAGGCTATCATATTGCCGATATCGGATAAGTTCAACGACTATGCCGTTTCCGTTCAAAAAGCATTGAAGAATGCCGGTGTTCGTGCTGAAGTTGATCTGCGTAATGAAAAGGTTGGTTATAAGATACGTGAAGCCCAGGTTAAGGAAAAGATCCCATATATGCTCGTTGTCGGCGAGAAAGAAACCGGCGAAGGCACTGTATCCGTGCGCACCCGTAAAGGCGAAGACCTCGGAGCAAAACCGACCGCCGATTTCATCAAACAAGTGCAGGACGATATACGGGAAAGACGGTAACACGATTGACAATATCCGATATGCCGAAACCAAAGGTAAGTGTAGTACCTACCCCATACCCCTCCCTTGATAAAACGGGAGGGGTTCGTTTTTTTATAAAGAGGAGACTAGCCGTCCCCTTTACCCCTGCGAAAGAATCAACAAATGAAGAGTGAATTATCCGTCATAATCAAAAACTTCATCCGCTACTACCGCATTGAAAAGAATGCGTCACCGCATACGTGCACATCCTATGCGTTTGATCTGAAGCGTTTTAGCGAGTACCTTGAAAAACACAGTCTTGCATTATCTGACTTGAATCGAGAGAAGATCGTTGATTATTTTCTGTCGATGCGTGAAACGGATTATGCGCCGACCACGATTTACCGAAATTACGCATCATTGAAGGAATTCTTTGCATTTTGCGTTTCGGAAGATGTGCTGAAAGAATCTCCCATGGCGCTCATGGACAGCCCGAAGCGTTGGCAAAGCCTGCCGGGCGTGTTGACCGAGCAGCAGATCACGACGTTGTTGGATTCCATCAATAAAAAAACCGAAAAGGGAATTCGTGATAACGCGCTTATTGAAATGATGTATGCGTCGGGAATGCGGGTATCCGAAGCGGTAAATGCACGCTTGAATGATATTGTCTGGGATTACATGGTCATCCGTATTCGCGGTAAGGGTAATAAAGAACGCCTTGTGCCGTTCGGAAAATATGCTGCGGAAGCTATCAAAAATTATATCCCCGTTCGAAAGATCCATGTTGGAGCAAAAACCGATGAGGGGTTTATATTTCTCAATCAACGCGGCGGTAAAATCAGTCGTTCCGGTATCTGGCGAATACTGAAAGAATATTATCTGAAGATCGGTGCTGATGATGCGCACCCGCATACGCTTCGGCATAGTTTCGCCACACATATGCTCAACAACGGAGCAGACATCCGTTATGTACAGGAAATGCTCGGGCACAGCGACATTTCCACTACGCAAATTTACACGCATATCACCAGCGACGAGCTGAAAGCCGCGTATTATAAATTTCATCCGCGTAAATAAAAATAATTTTTATTTTAACTCTTGACGAATCGGAAAAATGACAGTATATGTAAATAACAGGTTATTTATAATAACTAGTTATTGAAAGGAGTGTTACTATGGATAGAATGGAAAAAGAAGAAAATAGTGTAATGGTAAAAAGCGTGAATGACGGGATCGTTGAAACAATTATCGGGATGATCTTAGTATTGTTGGGTGTGAGGATATTTAACGAATTTTTATATAATGTTGCTACATTTTCGTTTTTAATCGTTTTGTTCATCAAACCGTTGAAGCGAATGATCACCTATCCGAGGATCGGATATTTCAAGATCGCCTCAGTAAAACAGCGAAAAACAGATCTGTTGATACTAATTGGTGTAAATAGTATATTAATGACGGGTGTTGCTGTATTTTTTGTTAAAAATGCACGTGATTTTGTTTCAGTGAATGCCGTGACACTTTTTTCGTTTCTTTTTGCAATAGTAGCCGTTGCAGTTTATCTGATAACAAAAATCAAAAGATTTCTTATTTACGGTGTTATTTCTATTACATTGGTCATTTCTTTTGGTTCGATGCGTCATGGAATTGATCTTGCATTTTTGGCAACGGGAGTAATATTGTTAATCACAGGGATTATAATTATGATCAGATTTATGAAAAAAAATCCTAAATTACCGAGGAGTGACTATGTCAGAGGAAATAGTTAATTCGATCTTGCATGAACCCTCGCGGTTGTTGATAGTGCTGAAATTGTATCCGCTTGAATGCGCTGATTTTTCATATCTTGCCCGCGAGACGAATATGGCAAAAGGCAATTTATCACAACACTTACAAAAGTTGGAACAAGCGGGTATCGTGGTTATTACAAAAGAGTTTGTGGGTAAGATCCCGCGTACGATCATTCAATTGACACGATCAGGACGCGAATCATTAAAAGAATATAAAAAAAATGTCACGGAACTTTTACATGATATTGAAACATAATACATTATAACACGTATTAAAAGATATAATAAAAAAATGTAAAGTCTACTTGACAGATAAAAAAATGTCAGTATACTCGTGTTAAGCAAGCTTTACATTGCGCTTGTGAAAAGTAGCAAACTTCTAAGGAGGAAGATATGAAGTATGTTGTGTATCTGGTAGCACTCGTATTAATGATTTCAGTAATGTCCTGCGGGAAAAAGGGTCCGGATACTGTCGTCGTTAAGGTTAAAGCAGCGTGGATTCCCAAAAATCTGGGATTGGCAAATCCGCCTGAAAAAAGCGGTATTTACAAGGATATGTTGTATTATACCGAAGAAACACCGGATAAATTCCTCGTTCACTTTACCGATGAAAGCGGAGCCCCTAAAAAAGAAATCGTTTTTAAACGCGGCAAAGGTCCCGGCGAAGTATCATTTGTAATGTCGATGCGCGTTAATAATGATAAGGTCTATCTCTATGATGTAAGCCAAAAAGTGATCATTACCGATATCGACGGGAAATATGTCGATGAAGTGGCATTGACGACTGAGATCGGCTCTTTTGGTGCTCTTGATATTATGGATGACATGTTATATTACCATGCTATGGTAGGAAACAAGGTGTCGCAAGTGGATTTGGCCACCGGAACTTTAAAAAATAAAGTTATATGGGAAAATCCTATTACCGATCTGAATAATCTGGAAGGTAAGGAATTCACACGCGGAATTGTGAAAGCAGATCCGTTTGCTAAAAAATTCTACATTGCTTATTGGAATGAACCGTATAGACTTGAGGTTTATAATGCTGCTGATTTAAAACTTGAGAAGACTCTTACCCGCCCATTGAATGAATCATATGAGAAAATGATATTTACTAATGGCGGTCAAGGAGTTGCCGGTAATATCCTTGTATCGTCAATTGATGTGGATTCTAAGTATATCTATGCATCATTCGGCGGAGGACAGAAAATGACGGGTAGCGGACAAAATGTTAAGGTCGAGGGCATTCCGAAGAAATATTACATTTCGGTTTTTGATAAAGCCACGGGTGAATTTACTCGAGAGATCACTATTGAAAATCTTGATATTCTTACCGGCGTTGCAAATATTATCGGTGTAACAGAAAAATCAATTTATCTTCTTGTCGTTGATTTTGGCGATTCTTTAAAAAATATCGTCAAACAAGACGATAAAGAGAAAAGCGATGTTCAGAAGCAATTCGGTATCAATTACGGTATCATGATTATCGAAAATCCGATGTACGATACAGCAAAAAAATAATTCAAAACCATTTTACTGATTTTCGAAAGGCAGGATAGAATCCTGCCTTTTTTATTGATATTATCCTTGCAACATTTACTTTACATTTGTGTATATAGTTTGAACACGGTTGGTTTTTGATATAACAAGGAGGGAATTATGCGTCATTTGGTGATTTCATTTTTTATGGTGATTTTATTTTTCGTAATTACATCTTGTGGAGAAAAAAAGATTGAATTGGTCACAGTTCCGGTTACATCAGCATGGATTCCTGTTAATTTAAATCTGTTTAATCCGCCTGAGAAGACCGGTACTTACAATGGAAAGATCTATTACACTGAAGCATTTCCCGAAAAATTGATCATGCACTTTACCGATGAAGCCGGGAATAAACAAAAAACTCTGACGTTTAAACGCGGAAAAGGCCCCGGTGAAGTAGAGGCTATTTCGCTTATCAGAGTACAAAATCAATTGATTTATATGTACGATGTGGCGCGTCAAAAGGTGAGTATGTTTGACTTGGATGGCGCTTATATTGATGAGATTGCTATGTCCAAAGAAATGGGTATGTTCGGTGTAATGGATTTTATGGATAAAACAATGTATTATCATGCATATTTTGGAAAAAAACTCAGTAAGGTCGAGTTGGAGCAGGGGCAAATGCTGAAAAGTATCGATCACGAAAAACCGTCTTTCGATCCCAAAGATATTGGAGGAAAAGATTTTGAACAAGGTATTATACGAGCAGATAGTTTCGATAAAAAGATTTATATCTCATATTATATCGAACCGTATCGTATAGAAGTGTATGATACTGATTTGAAATTGGAACGGGTATTGACACGTGAACTTCCCGAGGTCTATGAAAAAATGAAGTTTGATTCAAACGGCGGCGTAAACGGAAATATGCTGGTTTCATCGCTTGAGACAGATGCTCGGTATATTTATGCACCGTTCGGCGGCGGCCAGCGTACCATCATTAATTCTCCACAAGATATCAAAATTGAAGGTATAACCAAAAAATTCTATATATCCGTGTTTGACAAAAAAACAAATACATGCGTTAAAGAAATTCATATTGAAAAAATAGACACTCTAACTGGCGTCGTAAGCATTCTCGGAGTAACAAACACATCGATCATACTGCTTGTCATTGATATGAAAGATACATTGAAAGATGTTATTGTACAGAAAGAATCGGATAAATCAGAAGACCAAAAACAATTTGGAATTAATTATAGCATTGTTGTCATACCAAATCCGATGTACGATACGGCAAAAAAATAATTCAAAACCAGTTTACTGATTTTCGAAAGGCAGGATATAGTCCTGCCTTTTTTTACATTATCATTTATAATTAAGTGCAATATATCACGTTGTTTAACAAATCGGTTCAATGAATACGTAATAATGCTGCTCAGTAATACTAAAGTTTAATGGTAAAAGTAAAAATGGTTGTTATCATTTAAAAACGAAACAAACGGAGAAGATGTCATATGATTAGAAGGCAAAAAGATAAATATTCTGATCGTTATGAAGAACTATGCGAAATTGTATTTATGACAATGCGGTTGAATACTGAAAAGGCACAATGACAATGCATACTATTTATAATAAAAAGACTACGTTATAAATAAGGGAGGTTACAATGAAAAACGGACTATTTCTCGGTGTAATGTGCATATTGCTATGTGGCTGTGCAGGTAAAAACGTAAAAACGGAGGTTGCCATGACAGATCCCGTAAAATCACAAGAATTGACGATCGAACAATTTCCTACCGTTGGGTCATTATGCGATTCAAGCGATAGTGAGAAAAGATCGATCGATATCGGCGAATGTACATTATTTTGCGAAATCGAGGGAAAAGGAACGCCGATCGTGCTTATCAATGGCGGACCGGGAGATACACATCATAGTTTTCACCCATGGTTGTCTGCATTGAAGGACACCTTTACGGTGATCTACTACGATCAACGCGGATGCGGAGCATCCGATTATAAACCGATGGAAGGGTATTCTTTCGACCAAACTGTCGATGATCTTGAAAATCTGCGCAAAGCTTTAAAATATGACAAATGGATCGTTCTCGGATTTTCATACGGCGGTGCTATTGCACAATATTATACCATAAAGTATCCCGAGAGCGTTTTGGGGCAAATCCTTGTCGGCGCTGTCCCGATGATGCAAAATATCCCGCTTCAAAATAGGGATAAAGAATTATTTTCAGACGATGATATGAAAATCTTTAAAGAGATCGATGCGATGTATGCA
>CAZIJP010000095.1:0-10155 GCA_964539615.1 uncultured bacterium | reverse complement strand
AGTTGCCCGCCTTTCAACGCAAACGGTTTGCCCGGTAACAACGGCAACAGTATCGGGAAAATAAGGGTTCCGACGATCACTGCACCAAACAATCCTGCCAGGTCCAACAGGGGATCGACAACAGGTTTATGACCAAGCAACGCCAAAAGAAAATAGAGTATCATACCCGGCAGCAACACTTTCCACGCATTAATGAGTTCAACGGGGGCTACTCTCAGACGGTCTTTCAACGGAAAATAGACCGTGCGCATCGGTTCGGTTTTCTTCAACTGATCGGCAAAGAACGGTTTGATATCATCGATCTTCACCGGGCCGTACACGACGGAAAACCCTGTTTCTTTTCGCACGGTATGAGCGGCCACACCGGTAGCTGATAATTGCGGCAGTATGAGTGTGCGATGGGTCACAATCATTGCGAGATTTGTTTCTTTCACGGCTTTCACAACCGCATCGGTTGAAAATATCCCTTTGCCTGCTGCGCACCATACATTCACGCCTTTTGTATCAAGAATGATCAGCCATGCGTTGATGTTTTTCAGGTTTTTTCGCACAATATCGACGGTCAGTTTATAATTCGCGGTGATCAGCACGGGGGAATCGTTCGTCGGGTTGCCGATCGCATATAAACCGGGATCTATCCGGTACCGCATGCGGCCGAATCCCAATCTGGTCTTAAAAGCACCCCATCGGTCTGCTGCGGTCAATTGTGTTGTCAGTTGCGGGATCAACATCGCGCCTGCAGGAATAAATCCTTTGCAAAAAAGCGGCAATCTATTTCTTTTTCCCGATTGTACCGGTTTGAGCAATGATCGTTTGTCAGTTGCCATCGGTTACCTCCCGTGTTGCACAGTCGCATTCGGTCTTTCCCGCTTTACGCATTGCACGAAGTGTGTCGGCAAGCAATGGGACCGCTTCCAATATGACCGATCGTTTGTTTTCGGGAAGATGTCCAAACAGTGTCGTATAGAACATATTACATTGATCGTTGATGGCTTTTGCCATTGCATGCCCTTTGTCACTGAGGGTGATCATTTTTTTTCGACGGTCGGCCGTATCTTCAATTCGAGAGACCAGTTGAACGGCTATCATGCCGTCGATCGTGCGGCTTAGAGTGCTTTTATCGAGATCCAAGATATCGCACAGATCGGTGATCGCAAGCGCACCGCGAGTTTCAAGTTCCAATACAACATGGCAATGGGCAACATTGATGCCGCAGCATTCGGTTTGCGACGACATCTCTCGTGCAATTTCCCGTTCCAATGCACGGATCCCGGACCTGAAATTTTCCAAAATGGGAAGAGTGACAATCATATATCCTCCATTTAGTTGCTCTCTGCAATTATTGTATTATACAACTAAATAGTTGTCAATCGAAAAAATACGAAAGCAATAACAGGCGGTGTTGTCCGCATAGATGCACTGAGATGACTTGCCGTACTGATTTTACAGCAATGAACGCCAAGCATTCGTCCGTGATCGTTAGTATACTCATTCCAAGGAGGTAGTATGGGACCAACGATTTTTACACAACCGGCAATGCGTCTTGTCGGATTTGAAAAGAACTCATTTTCCTGTGAGATCCTGATCCCGGTCTCGGCAAAGACACAAGCCAAGACTAACGAATGATCTCTCCTTGAGTGTTCACATAGGTGATCTTTAAATAATTTTGAGCTGTAATGAAAACCTTTGCCAATCCGTTTGAAAAATCATATGCAGAATAGAATTGAGGCTGTATGACGAACGTTCCTTTCGTATTGATGTATCCCCATTGATCGATGCCGTCTTTTTTCACTTTGACGGCGGCAAACCCTTCAGAAAAATTGTTCGCTTCCAAAAATTGCAACTTGATCACGATCGCTCCTTTTTTATTGATAAAACCCCACTTTGTATCGCTTTTTACGGGGGCAAGCCCGTTGTCAAAGTTGTTGGCATTCGCAAACTGCGGTTCAATGATAAATTTTCCCGTTGTGTCTATATAGCCCCATTTGCCGGTTTTTTCATCACCCATACGCACGCATGCCACTCCGTCTTTGAACGGCCGGGCATAATCAAATTGCGGTTTTATGATAAAAGCGCCTTTTTTATTTATATATCCCCATTTGCATGTACCGTCGCCGGTCATGACAGGAGAAATCGGCAGGCTGAAATTATAGATGTTACCGAATTGCGGATTGATCACCACAATACCATATTTATCAACGAAACCGTATAACCCTTTGCTTTTGACATACGCCAAACCGTTGCTGAAATCGCCGGCACTGTCATATTGGGGATGAATGATATACGCGCCTGATCTGTTTATAAAACCGTATTTCCCTGTTTTTTTATCACCGCTCTGCACGGCGGCCAACCCTTCCGAAAAATTGCCGGCATACGTAAAGATCGGCTGATTAACGATCTTTCCGGAGCTGTCGATATAGCCGTATTCGTTGCCGATCTTTATGACGGCATAACCTTCTTTGAAATCGGAAGCCCAATCAAATCTCGGCGATAGTATAACGATCCCTGATCTGCTCATATAGCCGTAGTTGTTGTTATCATAGAATGGAAGCAACGTTGCAGTATCGGTCTTTTCTTTGCTTGAAAGGTTAGTCCCAAGTGTTATTATCAGCAACAATAACAAAAGAGAATATTTCATATGATCTCCTTACAATGTACTGTGAAATATATAGATGAATGGTGCAATTGTCAATAACTATACAAAAAAAGATTGTCAGACACAATCTTGTCTGATATGAGATCGGCGAACAATTCCGTTTATCTGTGTAGCACACGCATCGCGTTCATGATCGCAAGAAGCGCAACCCCGACATCGGCAAATACAGCTTCCCACATACCTGAGATACCGGCAACACCAAGTATGATGAACGCCAACTTAATTGATAATGCAAGTATGATATTTTGAATGACGATACAGCGGGTTTTTCGGGCTATTTCTACTGCTTCAACGATCTTCATCGGAGAATCGTTCATGATAACAATGTCGGCAGTTTCCACCGCAGCATCAGAACCGAGCGTTCCCATCGCTATGCCTACGTCGGCACGTGCGATCACCGGCGCATCATTGATGCCGTCGCCTACGAAAACGGTCTTTCCCGTTCCGGGATTATCCCGCATGATATCTTCAAGTTTTGTGACCTTATCTTCGGGAAGAAGTTCGGCATAGAACGCATCTATGCCCGTGATATCCGTGATATGTTTTGCGGCATGCTCGTTATCACCGGTAAGCATGAATGTGCGGCGGATACCTGCAAGATGAAGTTTTCGTATCGCTTCAGGCACGTCCGCTTTGATCTCATCACCGATCACGATATAACCGGCATACATACCGTTAATGACAACATGCGCCACGGTGCCTTCTATATCGCAACGTCCGTGAGGGATATTGTCGCGATGCAGAAGACGGTCATTGCCTACCATAACCGCAACGCCGTTCACTACTGCGGTTACGCCGTAGCCGCCGATCTCTTCGTGTGATGATATTGAACACTCATCGATCGGTTTGCCGTATGCATCACGTATCGATTGGCCTATGGGGTGATTTGAATGTGATTCGGCATGGGCCGCCATCATGAGAATATCGCTTTCGCTGAAGCCGTTGTCCAAAACGATCTCTTGAACGGTAAAAACACCGCGGGTAAGCGTGCCCGTTTTATCAAACACCACAGTATCTGCTGATGCGAGCACGTCAAGATATTGAGCGCCTTTAACAAGTATCCCGCGTTTTGAAGCACCACCAATACCCCCGAAATAACCGAGCGGTATGCTGATGACCAACGCGCACGGACATGATATGACAAGCACAACGAGCGCACGGTATATCCAGTCGGCGAAAAGCGCATCGGTAATGAAGAGCGGTGGTAACACAGCGATCAATGCCGCTATAATGACGATAGCAGGTGTGTAATATCGAGCAAATGTTGTTATGAATTTCTCAATACGCGCTTTTTTATGGGATGCGTTTTCAACGAGCTCCAAAATTTTCGATATCGAAGATTGTCCGAAAAGACGCGTAACGCTAATTGTCAACAGCCCGTTCTTGTTAATCGTGCCTGCAAGGACCTCGGTGCCGGGTGATACCGTTACCGGCACAGATTCTCCCGTTAGCGGTGACATGTCCACCAATGAGGTACCATCACTGATCGTGCCATCTAACGGGATCTTTTCTCCGGGGCGAACGATAACGGTTTCACCTATGGCAACTGTTTCAGGTGATACGCGTAGTATTTCAGTATTTCTTTTTACGTTTGCATGGTCAGGCCGTACTTCAAGAAGCTTTTGAATGGAACGACGGGAATGCCTGAGCGCGCGTTCTTGAAACAACTCTCCGATCTTAAAAAATATCATGACGCTTGCGGCTTCAGCAGGCGCACCTATCGCAAAAGCTCCGGCCGTTGCTATGGTCATAAGGAGGTTCTCATTAAAGACTGAGCGGTTGATGATCCCGCGCAATGCATCGTAGAGCACATTCCATCCTGTGATGAAATACGCGGCAATATAAAGCCCATATCGTACAAGATCGGGGAAATCTTTTATCACGTATTGTCCGCCCAGTGCAGCGGTGATACAGAGAAGTGATATGCCTAAGAAAATCATTTCGCGACGGAACGAGTAAGCATCGGTTTGAGATGTGTCTGCAGCTTTTTCATATTCCGCTACGGTCACATCAGGTTCTATCGATGCTATTGTTTTTAACACCGTGGGCATGTCGGTCGTATCGATCAGCATTGATTGCGAAGCAAAGTCTACTGAAACGGTCGTTACGCACGCCATATCTTTTACTGCCGATTCAAGGATTGCGGCACAGTTCGCGCAGTCAAGATTTTGAAGCTTGTATTTTTTCATATATTAGTTACCTCATTGATGTGAACAAAACCTTTTTCTACGATCTCTTGCACATGATCATCGGATAGCGAGTAATAGACCACTTTTCCGTCTTTACGGTATTTTACGACATTTTCCTGTTTCAATATCCGCAATTGATGAGAAATAGTGGATTGATCCAATCCGAGTAGGGCGGCAAGATCGCACACGCACAGTTCAGATTTCGATAATGCATAGATCAACTTCAATCTGCTGAAGTCGCCGAATATTTTAAAGAAATTGGTTAATTTTTGCAGTTGTTGTTCGGGCGGAAAAGATCTGTTAACTGAGTAAACGGTCTCAGTATGAATACAATTGGTCTTACAAACATCCTCATGTTCTGTCACAGTGACCTCCTCAATATGTCATATTGACATCTGTGCATATGTCAATATATACTGTCATGATATCGATTTGTCAATAGGGTATTTTAGTATCACCGAAATAGCTAAGAATTATTTTACAAGAGTATTTTTTGAGTGAAAAAGAGGGGCTGTAGAAAAAGCCCCCGAATGGTTATTTGTTAGTTTTATGATTTTCTTTTCGAGCGATCAAAATAGCCGGGACCAAAGCTGCGGCAATGATAACATATTTGGCGATCGATAATACCGAATCGAAAGATTTGCCTAAACTGAGTTTTTCAACGATCTCTCCCATGAATTGATAGATGATCGAAAAGAGATGCATGTTCAATGCTACAACAACACCGAACAGCGCCATAATCGTAATAAATACGCCGATAATGACGGAGAACTCTCGCTTTTCTGCAGCCATTGTGGCAACCGCTTCTGCGTTTGCGACCTTAAAGGCGGCCATGGTGCGGGCTTTCACGTCGTCAGGCACTTTCGGGATGGTCCGCGAAAGCATCATTTTGTCCAGATTAAAGTCATCGATCTTTTTGTTTTCATGTGTCATAATTCATCCTCGTATGGTTCTAATATATTTTTCAACTTTTCCTTTGCTCTAAACAGGTATGTCTTTACGGTTCCTACAGGAAATCCAGTCGCTTGTGCGATCTCGTCATATGAAAAGGATTCATAATAATACAGTTGTATGACCGATTGCCAGGCAGGCGGCAATTGAGCTATCGCTCGATCAAGCATCGCACGCGTATCATCGTTTTGAACGCTGTCTTCCGGTGTAAAGTCTTCCGAGACTGTATTTTCTTCGATCTCGATCATTGTCTTACCGGATTTTTGTTTAATAATATTGCGTACCGTATTCAATGCGATCTGATATATCCAGACCGATAATTTGCTTTCACCACGGAATGAATGGATATGCTGATAAATTTTTATCATGACATCTTGAAAGATGTCATCCACGGTGTTTTTATCGGTTGTATAACCGTACAGAATCGTATACACAATACCTCCATATCTGTCGATGAGCGCTTCGAAGGCTTTCTCATCATGCTGAACCAAGCGCTCTACGAGCTCTTCCTCAGTATATGACAAAGATGATCGGTCTAAAGTTTCACTTTTTTTCATTATGTATCAACTTTTCGTATACATCATTTTTTTTTAGGCCGTATTCCTCGGCGATCATGTGAGCCGTTTTTTTCATTCCGTTTTCCGCCAACAATTCATCCGCTCTTTGAAACAGGATTTCATCCGATACAACCGGTGATTTTCTGTCTGACGGAGCTATTATAACAGTAAATTCACCTTTACGGGTAAAATTATTATGTACAAGCTCGGAAAATGTTCCCCGAATGAATTCTTCATGGAGTTTAGTCAATTCGCGCGCGATCACAAGTAGCCTGTCGCCGAGAATGGTTTGGCCGATTTGAAGAAAACGGTCAATTTTATGAACGGATACATACGTGACCGTGCTTTTATCACAAGTAATAAGGGATGTGAAAAAATCATGCATCTCGTTTTCCTTTTTTGGAAAAAATCCGAGAAAAATGAATGTATCACATGGTAAGCCTGCTGCCATGAGGGCTGTCATGCACGCGGAAACTCCCGGTATGGGAACTACGGAAATGTCATGCGATAAGGCTGACCGAGCAAGAAGATACCCCGGATCGGAAATGGCCGGTGTGCCTGCTTCCGATATATATGCGATGTTTTTCCCGTTAAACAGCAAATCAGTGATATAGGGAACTGTTTCCGACTCATTGCCGGCATTACATTGTTTCATAGGCTTTGTTACGGCATATCGCTGCAACAACCTCATGGAAACTTCAGTGTCCTCGGATACGATAAGGTCGACCTGCTGTAACGTCTCTACAGCACGATAGGTGATATCACCGAGATTCCCGATCGGCGTTGCTATAATGAATAACGTGCCCGGCATAATTGTTTACGGCAGGGTAAATCGGGATTTTTTTGTGTTCTTTTTGAACATAATGACCGTATTGCCGATGACACGTACTATTTCAGCTCCGATACGTTCAGATAATGTTTGAATGATGGTATCCTTTTCATCGACACATGAACGTTGGAGTTTCACTTTCAATAGTTCGTTCTTATCAATATTATCGCGTGCGGAAGCGGCTACTTCGGTAGTAAGTCCGTTTTTTCCGATATATACTTCCGGCTTCATGCTGTTGGCGTAGGATTCAAGATATTTCCGTTGTTTTGACGTAAGCATTGTGTTCTCCTTAGGTATTTTTCGGCTTGATTATACGTTCTTTACATGAATGCCGCAATATGAAAATACCGTTATTTGAGAAAACATCTGATTGAATACCGAAAGTAACTCTTAAACTACCATAACAAAGATAAAAACTGATCAAATGTCGGGTGTTTTTATTACAAGCACCCAATGATCGGCACGGATCTCCGTTGGGTATTTTCTTTTTGAGAAAGCTGCATATGACGTTTTCTGGTCAAACAATGTCACATCGATGATCAAATAGTCTTCGATCTCTCCCAATATTGTGAATAAACCGTTGATTGGTATTATTTCTTTATGTACCAGCGTATAACTATGAGTGCCTGCTTCTCTATCGATGACATGGATTTTAAAGGGTGTTTTTAATGATGATGATTCACGTAAGGTTTTGAAATCGATCATACTTGGAATAAAAATATACCGCTTATTGCAGTATGCGCCTAAATTCATATAACTTCCCGGTATTGAAATAAGAATATGTTGAAAAGCAAGATCATTGGAAAATTCTGATAATGTAAATGCGGTGTCGGTTTCCGAAAGAATGAGTTTTCCTGTGTTTGTGTCGTAGAAGGGAAGGGTATATCGGGGTGTTTGTGACATCATGGCGTCAGTTGATGTGAAAAGGGTATCATAAGTAATCTTTTTTAACACTTTAGGTAATTCAGATTCGGAAAAATCTATTATTCCGATCTTTGTTGACAGGGGATCGTTATAATAAAGTGTAGTGCCGTTCAGATCCACAGCATACGGCATGCTCTGCTCTTTATCGCATTGGATGTCCGATTGAAATTTGCCGTTCATATCAAAAATACTAAGCAAAAGCCTGTTCCTATCATAAAAACATAAACGGTCGTTACGAATAAAACTTTGCGACGGATTCGTTAATTCACCGGGGCCTTTTCCGCGTTTTATCGACACAGATCGTTTTTTTTCACCGTTAATTGTATAGAATACAACCGCATAAGTATCATTTTTTGATGAAATAAAGCAAATTTCGTCATTATAAATACCCATTTTCAGCATAGGATTGTTTTCAAGTAAATCATAGGGGATCCACGCGTTGGCTATTTCCGCTTTAAACAATCCCTTTTGCGGGTGTTCTAAGTCCGTAATTTTTTTTTGTGACACACAAGCAACGAGAGAAAACATAATCAGCACAAATAGAAAAACAATTTTCATTGCGACCTCCATAAAAGTACTTCAGTATAAATGTTCCGTAAAATAATGCAACTATAAAAAATCGATGAGGGAGCATCCATAATCGCCTTGATTATTCAATGCCGTTCTGGTATCATAAATTTCACGTAAGCCGGAGGTGATCTGTATGAAAGTTACCGTAGAATGGAAGGGGAACATGCTTTTTAAAGGTGTGGGCGCCAACGGTACTGCATTTATGGATACGTCTGCTCAATTCAACGGGCAAGGTTCTTTTCCTTCGCCGAAAGAGTTCATATTGTTCGGACTTGCAGGATGCACGGCTATGGATGTCGTTTCAATAATGAAAAAAATGAAACAGGATGTGCGTCGCTTCGAGGTCGATGTAGATGCTCCGGTCAGTAAAGAAGAACCTGCGGTATTCGAGTCGTACAAAATAATTTATAAACTATGGGGTATTGCTCTCGAAAAAGAAAAAGCAGAAAAAGCAGTTACCTTATCACAAGAGAAATACTGCGGTGTTTCCGCTACGCTTGCAAAAAGCGGCCCGGTGACCTATGAGATACAATTATTTGAGGGAGACGGAAAGTAATCTATGACGATCGACAGGCATGTTATTTCATTATGCTGTCATGGAGGTTTTTATGCAACTTGCCGTTGATATCGGAAATTCATCAGTAAAATTTGCGTTTTTTAAAGATACCGGCATAATCGATTATACTTCTGTTCCTACCGAAGAGATGAAATCCGGTTCTGCCGATCTTGCCGCGCTTGATCTGTTTAAAAAAGCTGCAGGCAATATTGATACTGCGGCAATATCCTCAGTTGTACCGTCGATCAATAAAAAAGTTAAAACCTTATTAGAACCGCTTGTGAACGGAGCTATCTATTTTGCTGATCAGCTGCCGACCGATATGACCATGAATTATAGCGGTTTGCTTGGCGAAGATCGCAAAATGGCCACTTATGCGGCGGCAAAACTATACGGACATTCAACTATTGTTGTGGATGTCGGTACGGCTTTGACATTTTCTCTTATCGACAAAACCGGCGCTTTCAGCGGCGGTATGATTACCCTGGGACCGCATTGGCTTCTTAAAACACTTGCCGAAAAAACCTCGCAGCTTCCGCATGTTGAGTTGGAGTATCCGACCGAAAATGTCGGTAAAAATACCTTGGAAGCGATCAATTGCGGCGTATTTTGGTCGATAGTGGGAACTATTCAAACGTGCGTAGCGCAGATCGAGGAATATATCGGTGAACGCTGTAAGGTCGTTATGACCGGAGGGTATGCCGTGTTTTTTGCTCAATATATCAATCGGGTGGTCGAGATCGACCCGTTTCTCGTGTTACGCGGTATAAATATGTTACTGAGTGATTATTTGAAAAAATTGAATAAGTAGGAACGAAACAATACTTTAAACGGAGGAGTACTATGGCTGACAACAGAGAAACGATGGAGACGATACTCGGCGAGACAAGTAACATCAAGGGTGATCTTGAAGTTGCTCACGG
>CAZIJP010000094.1:0-10182 GCA_964539615.1 uncultured bacterium | reverse complement strand
GTTCATAATTTTTTCTTGACAGGTAAAAAAAGAGTAGTATCATACCCGAGTTATATCGGAGGACAATAGTGTCCGACCGTAAAAGGAGGTAACCGTATGGAACGCGTACGAGTGCGAGAGCGAAGTACTGCAAGTGTAAGGACCGTGGCAGCTCAAATGAATTCAGTTACTTTTTCAATCAAATCAATTCTATCTATTCTATTCTTTTTTATTATCATTAAGTCCAACATGCTCATGTGCATGTATAAGTGACATATTAATTTTTTTCCCCGCAAAACTAATTATTAATTAGAACGCCGTACAACGGTTTGCGTTTTTTGCGAACGAACTCCGTCTATACGCTGTTTTAAGAACTTTAAAAACGTTTACGGTAGCAGGCTAACTGTATACCGAGAAGGAGAAGACGTATGAATACTGTTGTTTTAAAATGGGGCGGATCGGTTCTGCAACATGCACGAGACCTGTCTGCTTTGAAAAATACCGTTGCCGATTATGAGGGTCGTCGTGTTGTGGTTGTTTCTGCTCTTCAGGGTGTGACCGATTCACTGGAACGTTTGTTGAACTCTGTGCCGATAGGCGCTGAAGAGATAGCAAAAGCGGGAAAACGCTTATATGATAATCATGCGCTTTTGTTAACGCAGACGAAATGCGATACTGAAGAAGCGTTGCATACGCTGCGTGCCCGTATCGAGGTTTTCGAGCAGTATCTGACCTTGTGCGATACACTCGGCTATGTGCCTGCTGATGCGCGAGATGCCGTATTGAGTTTTGGCGAACGCTTGGCCTCGTGTGTATTGACCGCGGTTTTGGCAGAAAAAGATCAGATCGTGAAAGAAGCTTTACCGGAAGATGTCGGATTAGTGACCGACGGGCGTTTCGGTGATGCCGAAGTGAATCTCGACGTTGCCAGAGAATACGTGTCGCGTTCATTGAGTGAAGGCGTTGTGTATGTTGTACCCGGTTTCTACGGCGTATCGCAGGAAGGTCGCGTTACCTTGTTCGGGCGCGGCGGAAGCGATTATACCGCAGCGGTGTTGGCTTGCTGCCTGCATGCCGAAACCGCCGATTTCTTTAAAGATGTGCCTGGGTTTATGAGTGCCGACCCAAAATTTGTTCATGATGCCGTACCTATTTCACGGTTGAATTATGATGAAGCGGCCGAATTGACCTGTTTCGGAGCAAAGATATTGCACCCAGGTGCGGTATCACTCCTGAAGCATTTCAGTATCGCCGCCCGTATCTATAATGTCAGACACTACCGGGGGGCCGATAATCCTGAATCGGTGATCGGTAAAGAGACTCAACAAACGGAGGGTGCGCTAAAAAGCGTGGCCTTTACCGATAATTGTGCGGTCATTCAATTTGCAGGAACGAGCGTCGGTATCAAACCGGGCATCCTTGCCGATATCACAACCGTTTTTTCACGGTCGGGGATCAATATCAAAACGGTATTGACATCCCTGACCGCTATCAATGTGCTTGTGGCATCTACGGATGTACCGCTTTGCCGCGAGTTGTTTGCCCATGCACGGATCGTATCGGTCGATGATATCGCTATTGATGACGACGTATCGCTTATTGCGGCCGTCGGAAGCGGTATTAACGAACATCACGGTATTTTGGCACGAATTTTAAAAGCATTGTCCGAGAAGGAGATCAATGTTCGGATGTTCTCTGCCGGCGCATCGTCATGTGCGGTCTATGTGATCGTTCGTCGCGCTGACAGGAATGAGGCGGTGAATGCGGCTCACAGCGCATTATTGGTTCGCAAGAAGGAGGGCGTCGATGAAAAAGTTAAAAACTATCGATGAAATAAATGAAAAGATACGCAACGGAAAGGCAGTTGTATTCACCGCCGAAGAGTTCAAGGAACTTGCAAAGACCGCGTCACCTTCAGAGCTTGTGAAAAGCGTTGACGTGGTGACCACGGCTACGTTCGGGCCGATGTGCTCAAGTGGTGCGTTCATCAATGTCGGGCATACTAAGCCGGGCACACGGATGGAAAAAATGAGCCTCAACGGTGTTCCGTCGTACGGTGGTATTGCCGCCGTAGACACGTATCTCGGCGCAACGGAGGTTTCACCTGATGATCCCGAATACGGCGGAGCGCATGTCATAGAGGCATTTGTTCGCGGTGATGAGATAAGGCTTCAAGCTGAAGGCAAGGGAACCGATTGTTATCCCAACCGGACCGTTGATACTGTTATCGACAAGACGACCGTGAATGAAGCGTATCTGTTCAACCCGCGGAATGCTTATCAGAACTACCGCGCAGCTGTGAACGGATCGGAGGGAGTTATTCGAACCTACATGGGGATACTTCAGCCCAGATTCGGGAACATGACTTTCGCGACGACCGGCGAGTGGAGCCCGCTTCTCAACGATCCCTATCTACGTTTTTTCGGATTGGGGACAAAAGTGTGGTTTTGCGGTACTGACGGTTTTGTGGCATGGCACGGTACGCAATTCAATGATCAGCGTCCACGAAACGAGCGCGGAATACCGACCATGCCTGCGGCAACACTTGCTTTGATCGGTGACATGAAGACAATGGATCCGGATTACATTCGGGCAGCGTATTTCAGCCGGTACGGCGTAACGCTGAATCTCGGTATAGGAGCTGCGCTACCCGTTCTTGACGAAGATGCGGCATTTGATCTGACTGTCAGAAATGTTGATATCCAGACAAAGATCTGCGATTACGGGGATCCGTCGAATCCGCTCATCGGTGAGACGAATTATGAGGAATTGTTTTCGGGATCGGTGCTTTTCGATGGTAAAACGATCCGCACATCGCCAACCTCGAGTTTGTACAAAGCGCGTTCGATCATGACCATCTTGAAAGAACGCATTGAGAACGGCACGTTTTTCCTTACTCAAGCCGCAGCCCCGATCGGTCATGGCAACGGTGTGCGCGGTTTGGATATCCGTTCTCCGAAAAATACTGTTGTGGCCAATGAAACCTTTACCGAATCGAATGCTGTTCGCTATTATTCAAGCCGTTGTGTTTCGTGCGGTTACTGTACGGGATTGTGTCCGTCAGAAGCTTTGAGTATTGTGCTGGGGAAAAAATTGGTATTTGAACCGGAAAAATGTATCGGTTGCGGACTGTGTGCAGAAGCATGCCCAACTAAAAGTTTTTACGCGATAGGAGGCGAGCATGTATCAGGAACGAAAATATCGTCGATTCATGAACCCATACCGTTTTACGGCATTTGAAATATCATACCGCGAGACCGATCTCTGGGTGGCCGTGAATGGAGACGTGTCTGTTAATCAGCTTTCTACGGAGCTGGAGATATTTATCCGCTCGTTACGGATACAGCTTGACCGTTATATAGAGCGTCATCAGTTGTTCAATCTGTCGTTTCAGCCGGTTGATTTGTTGCCGGGAGCGCCAACACTTGCGGTTACGATGGCTCAAGCCGCAGCGTGTGCAGATGTCGGCCCTATGGCTGCGGTGGCAGGAGCTTTTGCCGATACAGTCGGTAAATTGCTTGTCGGCTACTATGGTCTCAACGAGGCTATTGTTGAGAACGGCGGCGATTGTTTTATTTCCGTGAAAGAACCGCTACAGTATACCGTGTTTGCCGGAGAATCGCCATTATCAGAAAAGCTGGCATTGTCGATCGATAGGCCGGGCACTTATGGTATTTGCACATCATCGGGTACGGTCGGTCATTCCTTCAGTTTCGGCAAAGCCGATGCAGTGACGATCGTGTGCGACACAACGGTGCAGGCGGATGCGTATGCAACGGCATATGCAAATAAGATCCAGAACGAAGACGATGTTGAACGTGTAATCGCTGAAATTCGTCGGAAAAAAGATATTGTATCAGCCGTAGCCATATGCGGTGAAAAAGCCGGTATTTGCGGCAACTTTCCCGTTTATCCGCTTGAAAAGGAGATCGTATGAAATATACCGACAGCCTGCAGGGGGCAAAACCTGTCTTGTCGCTGGAATTGATCCCACCTTCACGTGGCAGTTCACTTGATGAATTGAACCGTTGTATCGATATGTTGTCGGTATTTGAACCGAAATTCATCACCGTCACACAGCACCAACAGGCTGTTCATATCGAAGAAATCAACGGTGAATATGTGAAGATCCCGGCAAATAAAAAACCTGGCACCGTGGCTGTTTCGGCAGCGATTAAACAACGATTCGGTATCGATACGGTCCCGCACATCATTTGTGCAGGTAATGATAAGTTTCGCATCGAGGATATGCTCATTGAGTTGCGGTATTTGGGGCTTGAGAATGTATTTGCGTTACGCGGTGATCCGCGGCCGGGATTTCGTTTCCAGCCGACGGTTGACGGTTATGCTTATGCCGCCGATCTTGTGCGCCAGATCGCCGATATGAACCGAGGAAATTACGTAACGCCGGGTGAAAGCGCCGTATCTGCCGATTTTTGTATCGGTGTGGCGGGGTATCCTGAAAAACACGGTGAAGCTTTGAATCTTGAACGCGACGTCGCTCACTGCATGGAAAAAGTGAAAGCGGGAGCGCATTATATAATAACGCAAATGTTTTTTGATCCAGAAGTGTATTTCCGTTTTGTGAGCCTCCTCCGTGACGCGGGAGTGAGTGTACCAATAGTACCGGGGATCAAGCCCGTAGCCGACCGCGCGACGCTTGACCTGCTTCCGCGTTCTTTTCAGGTATCGATCCCCGAAGCTTTGGTGTCGCTTCTGGACAGCGCTCGAACCCCCACCGACGAGCGAAAGAAGGGAGCGGCATACATGGCTTCGGTGATCGATCGGTTATTGTCTGCCGGTGTGCCGGGAATACATGTGTTTACCTACGGTCAGGGACATTCAACACGCCGATTGCTCGAACAGGTTTTCGGGCATGCATCGGTTTAGGAGGAGTATGGGGATCGAAAACCATTTTATACGCACGTTACAGGAAAAGGTCATCATATGTGACGGTGCAATGGGCACAAGTATTCAGTCGCAGAATTTTTCCCCGGACCATTTTCATGGACATACCGGATGTAACGATTATTTGAATCTTTCAGCACCGTCGGCAATATCCGTCATTCATGAAGAATTTTTTAACGCAGGAGCTGATGTTGCAGAGACCAATACCTTCGGAGCGCATCCGTTAACGCTTGCTGAATACGGTTTAGGCGATAAAGCATATGAGATCAATAAAGCCGGAGCTACGCTCGCCGTGCAAACAGCAGCTTCTTTCGGCATGGTCGGGATCGACCGCTTTGTGGCCGGTTCTATCGGCCCCGGCCTAAAGCTCCCAAGTTTAGGACATATCACATTCAAAGAGCTTGCAGACGGATATTATACCCAAGTATGCGGTTTGGTAGACGGCGGAGTCCATCTATTTCAGGTTGAGACCTGTCAGGACCCGTTGCAGATCAAATCCGTGTTATATGCGATACTGCGTGTCTTCAGAGAGCGACGTATTCAATTGCCGATCGTTGTGACCGCAACGATTCAGCGTAACGGGACATTACTTGCAGGCACAGATCTCGAGGCATTAGCTGCCATATGTAATCCTTTCCCGCTAACCGCGCTCGGACTTAACTGCAGCGAAGGTCCGGCAGGGCTTGAGTCAGCCGCTAAGAAACTTGCCGCAGTTTCACGATTTCCTCTTGCAATCCTAGCAAACGCTGGGTTGCCGCAGGTAAAAGACGGAATATTCTCGTATGACCTTTTGCCTGAGGATTTCGCGTGTCAAAGCAATGAATTCATCAAATACGGAGCGCGTATTCTCGGCGGTTGTTGCGGTACAACGCCCAAACATATACAAGCTTTGTCCGATACCGTCACCGGACAAAAGCCTGTGGTGTTCAACCAGTCTGCCGTATCGGCATTGGCGTCGTTGTATTCAGCGCAACCAGTCGATACAGAACCCAAACCACTCCTGATCGCAGAGCGTGCGAATGCCACGGGCAGTAAAGTATTTCGCGAATTGGTGAAATCGGCGGATTATGAAGGTATGGTCAGTTTTATCAACGGACCTGACGCTACGGGCGCCCATGCTGTCGATATATCTGTGGCTGTGCCGGGACGGTGCGAACGGGATGATATGGATGCTTTTCTTGCCCGCGCGGTGCCGGCCACTAAATTACCGTTTGTGATCGATTCGACAGATCCCGAAGTAATTGAAACGGCGCTTCAACGTATCGGAGGCAGGCCTGTGATCAATTCCGTTAACCTTGAAGATGCTGATAAAGCCCGAAGATTATTCGAGTTGGCATATATGTACGGCGCCGCGATAATATGCCTGACCATTGATGAAAACGGAATGGCGTCAACCGCGAATATGAAGACGGTTGTTGCGAGAAAATTGTACGATCTTGCCGTGAAAGAGATCGGCCTGAGGCCGGACGCCTTGCTCATAGATCCGCTTACCTTTACGATAGGCACTGGAGATGCGTCATCGGCAGGCGCGGCTGTAGAAACATTGAACGCATTACGGGAGATTAAAAATATTTGTCCCGGTGTTAGTACCATTCTCGGCGTAAGCAATGTATCGTACGGTCTTGACAAGGGATTACGAAAGATCATAAATGCCGTATTTCTTCGTCATGCCGTCAACGCCGGGCTGGATGTGGCCATTGCCGACAGTGGGCGTATCGTACCGGTGGCATCGATCGAACCCGAGATCGTGAATCTTGCCGAAGATGTGCTGTTCAACAGAAAACCGGATGCATTGCACCGATTTATAGAAAAAGCATCCGCCGGTTCAACTTCTGCCGAGGAACATCACGCATCGGAAAATCCCCTTGATCGACTGCGCGATTCGGTGATATCGGGCAATGTCGGCCGCGTTGAAAAGGATACCGGCGAAGCGATCGATACTGATCTGGCTGCAGTGATCCCGATCATCCTTGCAGCTATGGAAGAGGTCGGCGGTCGATTTGAAGCCGGTACGATGCAGCTGCCGTTCGTTTTGCGGTCGGCCGAAGCGGTACAGAAAGCGTTTGCGGTATTGAAAAAATCTGTGCCAACCGCTGAGCACGGTATACGAAAGAAAAAAATAGTACTTGCCACCGTTAAAGGCGATATACATGATATCGGGAAAAACCTTGTTGCTATCATAATGGAAAACAGCGGTTTTGAAGTGGTCGATCTCGGCGTGGATAGATCAGCCATGGAAATATGCGATGCTGTGCAGGAATTGCAGCCTGATGCCTTAGGGCTGAGCGGATTATTGGTACGCTCTGCGCATGCAATGGAAGAAATTTGCCGGCAATTTACACAGCGAGGATTTTCCATACCGTTATTGTGCGGCGGGGCGGCATTATCACGGGAGTTTGTGTCGTCATCGCTGCGTCCGCTGTATGTGCAGACTCATTATGCACATGATGCATTTGAAGCGATCAGGGTCATCAACAACGATACGGGGGTACCGCTTGAATATGCGGCTGTCGTAGAAACATTGCCGCCCGATCCTACTCCGTTTCCTGTTGATATAAATGATGTTATGGCAATTCCGGTTCAGCCTTTTTCCGGCGTTAAAACAGAGTCCTTCTCGCCGATCGAGATCGTGCCGTATATCAACAGCCGTGCTTTGATAGAGAACCGCTGGTTGTATACTTCGGATAAGCATCGGAAGATCGGCAAATCGTTGTCGGAGGATCTTACTGCTCGAATTACAGAAAATACACTTGTGTCGGTGAAAGCAGTGTACGGGTATTTTCACTGCAGAAGTTCAAACGGAAACATTGAAGTGCTGCATGCCGACGGCACCGTTGCCGAACGATTGACGGTTGCCGCTCATAATCGGTCGACATTGACGCGTTTTATCCGAAAAGACCGTGATCTTATCGCTATGTATTGTGTTTCAGCCGATGGAGCTGCATATGCCGCGGATCTTTTCAGACAGAAGAAATATCACGATTATTTTTTGTGGCACGGATTCTGCGCAGAACTTGCTGAGACGGCAGCACGATTGATAACACAGCGTATCCGTATGGAGCTGGGACTCGATGGTCACGGGAAAAGGTATAGCTTCGGGTATCCCGCATGTCCTGATATTAATCAGCATGCAGTGCTTGACCGCTTGCTGGGATTTGATGCTATCGGAGTTACCCGTACGGAAATGAACGCTTTGGCGCCTGATACCGCTACAGCGGGATTTTTCCTGCATCATCCGCAAGCATGTTATTTCACACCCTGAGAATTGATCATAACGAAGAAAGGAATGAAGATCTATGACGAAAATATCTGTAGGAATTTTAGGCGCGACAGGCGCCGTCGGGCAGCAATTTATCAGGCTCTTACACGATCATCCATGGTTTGAAATAACCGCATTGGCCGCGTCAGAGCGCTCGGCAGGGAAACCCTATGCAGAGGCTGTGCGATGGATTCTCCCGTGCCCAATACCGGAATCGGTTGCATCGATGACCGTTTCCGCATGCGAACCCGACCTGCCGTGCCGAATCGTTTTCAGCGGTCTCGATGCGGCGGTGGCAGGCGCGATTGAAGAGCAATTTGCCATGGCCGGATACGCTGTAATCTCAAATGCGCGCAATCACCGCATGAGAAGCGAAGTCCCGCTATTGATACCCGAGGTTAATCCCGGTCATCTTGCTCTTGTGCGTTCGCAACCATACGGCAAGGGATTTATTGTGACCAATCCCAATTGTTCAACGACGGGACTTGTGCTCGCTTTGAAGCCATTGTACGATCTGTTCGGTATACAACAGGTTCATGTCACCACAATGCAGGCGATTTCCGGCGCAGGGTATCCCGGTGTCGCTTCGCTTGATATTTACGACAATGTCGTGCCGTTCATCGGTGGCGAAGAAGAGAAAATGATGATCGAACCGCAAAAAATATTAGGCGCGCTTTGCGGAGATGGGATAAAAAATGCCGTTTTTCCCGTGAGCGCTCATTGCCATCGCGTGCCGGTGATCGACGGTCATATGGAGAGCGTGTCGCTAACATTCGCAGAAAAGGTCGAGCGGGAGGATGTTATCAACGCTTTGAAGAATTTTACATCGTTACCCCAAAAATACGAATTGCCGAGTGCCCCGAGAAATCCGATCGTATATTTTGAATCGGAACGATTCCCACAACCGCGGTTACACAGAGATCTCGGAAAAGGAATGACGGTGAGTGTGGGAAAATTACAGAAGGATGTGTTGTTTGACTGGTCATTCGTTCTGTTGGTACACAACACGATACGCGGTGCCGCAGGCGGCGCAATACTTAATGCAGAATTGGCTGTGCGTGAAGGATATGTCGGATAAATACAAATTTGTTTTTATGACATAGTAATGCATTCAGTCGCCGGATCAGGCGTAATAACGGGAGAGATAGCTGCATAATCGCATGGTTGATTTTTATATGCAGAACAAATCTCTCCCATGAAAACTGAGCAAGGAAAGATCTATGTGATATGGCAAAGTCAGCCTCTGTCATTGTTCAATCCTGAAATAAGTATGAAGATTGATTAACTTGGTTACCAATTAAAACAGAAAAGAACAAGATGATTCATGGTCAGTCATTTGAGAAATCTGAATTAAGTCGTTATGGATTTGTCCTGTACAACGCGTTCTTTTGCAGAGACTTCCATACGTTAAAAAGAATAATCAAACTGCTCAATATCCCGTTTGTATCGCTGAGCGATCAAGTTTTTTAATTCGTCCGTATAGTAATGACGGTAATCAGCGTGGTCGGATTTCATCTTGTGCGGTAGCGATATATCGGCAGGTAACCCGGCAAGTTTTTTCAATATGTTGAAATCATCGGTCAAATGTTCGAATTTTCCTAAAAAATCAACGATCGATCCGTTGTTTTTCCCTGTAATAAAAAGGTATTGCGAGCGGAAATGATTATTTGATTCTTCATCAGGAATTGCCGCGATCGCTTGTACGAATTCGGCAAAGGACATGCCGCCCCGAAAAACATCGCCATAACAGGAAAACCATTTTGCTGCGCCGTTACAAAACTGTTCGTCGTTCTCATCGCGACCGTTAAAATTCGGATCGGCTTTTATTTTGTTCGCGTAGAGGCTTACGATACGGTCCCAGGGATTCCTGACAAACGCAAACATAAAACAATTCGGATACAATCCAAGCTGCTTGAACGGGATATACTTAAACGGCGCCTCATGTATGTTCATCGTGGGTTTTGAGCCTGACTGTAATTCATACAGAACTGATTTCACTGAAGAACAGGCAACTTTCGGGATCGAAATGAAGATCA
>CAZIJP010000093.1:0-10186 GCA_964539615.1 uncultured bacterium | reverse complement strand
GACACATATTGAACAGGAAACTCATGCCTGTTGGGCGAATTATTCATAAATACCTTGATAGTTGGAATAATGCAATTATACTCTATTAAAAACATGGGAGGTTTTATGTACAAAGCGATATTGGTAGCTGTTTTTACGATCGCGGCGATTGTATCCTGCAATAAAAGCACAGCGCCTGATGACGACCCGATCATCGTGCATCCGGATGAAATGATTATCGACCATACTTATGTCAACGTTACCTCGATTCCCGATGAATACATCACAGCAGCTCGGAATAATCTCCACATCATGTACGGTCATACGTCGCATGGCAGCCAACTGATGGATGGCATGACCGGTCTTATGGGTTGGAAAGCAGGCTACGATACCAAATATGCATTCAGCAGCAGTCAGACCAGCGGCGTTCTTCATATCGTTGACGGCGGTTTTCAATACAACGACGGCGGCTCTCAAGCTTCTGATCTCGGCAATCCCAATTTCACCGCGTGGGAAACAGCCACCCGACGTTATCTCACTGCACATACTGAGATAAATGTCGTTATGTGGTCATGGTGCGGTCAGGTAAGCGATGCAAGCGAAGATACGATCGCTAACTACCTGAGTCTGATGAATGGTCTCGAAAATGATTATCCCAATGTGACGTTCGTGTATATGACCGGCCATTTGGACGGAACAGGGACCACTGAAAACCTGAACCAACGCAATGAACAGATCCGTACGTATTGCAACACCTACAATAAGGTACTGTATGATTTCGCCGACATCGAAAGCTATGATCCCGATATGAATGAATATCTGTCTAAAAATGCCAACGACAACTGCGATTACGATAGCGACGGCAACGGCAGTCTTGACAAAAACTGGGCCACCACATGGCAGACGGCGCACCCCGGAGAATGGTATGATTGCTTATGCGCTCATTCACAACCGTTAAACGGCAATAAGAAAGCATTTGCGGCATGGGCTTTATTCGCTCGAATTGCCGGCTGGAATCCGTAATACATTCAAAAAAGAGCACTTTCCGCAGGGGCACATCGTGCCCCTTTTTTATTAATATTTTTCTTTTTTTCTTTTACAATTATGCGTATACTATATCGGCACGCGAAAGGAGCTTTATATGCCTATATCGCAATCCGTTGTAACGAATGTTGTTTCATCGTTAAAGAGCAAATATCCTTCCGAAACGTTCCGCATCGAGCGATGTGTCCCGCAGACCGCCATTCTCTGGCAGGATCTCGATGGAGGAGAGACGGAATTCCGTTCGTTCTGCATCGATAATTTTATCGCCGATCAAGCTGCATTACAGGCAACATTCAAACGAATCGATCGTTATTTCGAAGAACTATACGGCAATTTCAATGAGACATCCCTTGCCTTATATCATCATCTGCATCTTGATACCGGCGAGATACTTCCTATAGACAGGATGTTCGGTCAACTAGCGCCGGACGCTCATATTACCGAAGACCTGTTTTCATCAAAGATCGCTTTTGTGATCACACTTAATTTCCCCCGCTATACCTTGGATGAAAAAACCGAATTATGCGCAGATTGGACCAAAGAACAATGGGGACATGCGCGGCTCGGTGATCATTTTGCATCACGCCTCCCGGCAGAGCTCAACCAGGAGATCAGCAAAATAGCCACCATCGCCGATACTTACATCGCTGAGTACAATATCATCATGAATAAACTGTATACCGACGACGACAGGCAACTGTTCCCGGAAGGCCGCCCGCTTATCATTCATTGGGGAATCCGCGATGAATTGAAATCGCGGTATGCAGATCCGCAAGGGCTGGAGAAACAACGCATGATCTACCGTGTAATGCGTCATATCGTAGAGCAAACCATTCCCAAACAGGTTATCAATAATTCTGACACATCGTGGAAACCCTATACAAATACAATTTCCTGCAATGGTAAAAATATCAACGCAAACCCGGAAACAACCGAACGATACGAACATATTCGCCTATTCTATGAAGCGCAAAAAAAAGCCGACGGCTACTATCCACTTTTCCCGACGTATATCAAACGCCGCTTTGATATGAATCGCGAATTATCGGCAGATCAAATAATGACACTCTTTGACACGCTTATGCGTTCGCCGGTCATCACACGTACCGCAAAGCTTATCGAAAAACGTCTGAACCGGCCACTTGAACCTTTTGACATCTGGTATGACGGTTTCAAGCCGAGAAGCACCGTAAACGAAGATGCCCTTACCGAGCAAACACAGGCGTTGTATCCCGATACCGACGCATTCGAGAAAGCGCTTGCCGGTATCTTGAAGAAACTGGGATTTTCCGAGACACAGATCGCATTCATCGCACCGAAAGTGCAAGTTGACGCTTCACGGGGAGCAGGCCACGCATGGCGGGCAGGAAAACGATCCGTTCGCTCACACTTAAGAACGCGTATAGGAAAAGACGGTATGGATTATAAAGGTTTCAATATTGCCGTTCACGAATTCGGTCATAACGTAGAGCAAACCCTTTCCATGCATAAGGTTCCATATTCTATGTTGAGCGGAGTGCCCTTTACGGCATTTACTGAAGCCTTTGCATTTGTCTTTCAACACCGCGACCTTGAACTCTTGGGCATCACCGGCAATGATCCCGATAAGACATTGTATGAAGCATTGGATGCGCTGTGGATGTCGTATGAGATCATGGGCGTAGCAGTTATGGAATATAGATTGTGGGAGTGGCTGTATACGAAAAATGCTCCGTCAGCAGCGGATATCCGCGACAAAGCCTTATTGATCGCAAAAGAGGTCTGGAATACGTATTATGCGCCCGTAATCGGATGCAGCGATGAACCGATATTGGCCATATATTCTCATATGATCGATGTCCCTCTGTATCTGAGCGATTATCCGCTTGGACACATCATTGAGTTTCAGATAGAACAATATTTAAAGGGAAAATATCTCGGCGCTGAAATGGAACGCATGTGTGCTTTGGGAAGCATCCTGCCGCAAGAATGGATGCGTCAAGCCGTAGGCAGCGAGATCTCAGTAGAACCATTGTTGCAGGCTGCCGCAACAGCTTTGGATGTTTTGGAAAAAAAACAGTCTTAAAAAAGGAAGGCGCTTAATGATAAAACATATCGTAATGTGGACCCTGCATGAGAACGCTCAGGGAAAAAGCAAAGCGGAAAATGCGATAATAATCTGTAAGGAATTGATGAAACTCCTCGACACGATCCCGCAGATCATACGTTTTGAAACGGGAATTAACTCGCCTGATGCCCCGAACGGCAACTGGGATGTGGTGTTGGTATCTGAATTTGCAACCATGGACGATCTTTTTACCTATCAGATCCATCCTGATCATGTAGCTTTTAAAGATTTCATTGCACCGCTCAGAAAAGAAAAAGCCTCAGTGGATTACGAGATGTAAAATAAACGAAACAAGCCCTTTGCATAACTTCTGTTTTTTATTTGTGCCATCCCCATGCTTTGGTTCGACATACTCACCATAAACTGCTCAGCACAAGCTCCCCGCCCAATGGTCATCAAGTGATTGTCAACAATTGTATCGAGATATGGGCGGGGCTTTGAGATGTTTGTTGGCGGGGACGTTACCCCCGCGCCCCCTGTTTGGTTATTTTGCGAGATATAAAAACCGAAGCAAGATTCGGGGAATTTGACCCAATTAGATTAAAACATTCATGAATCCAGCTGTTATGTCGAGCCATTCTTTTAATTCAATTTCTAATTTTTATACATTGTTCTATAAAGGGGTGTGGGGACATCGTCCCCACATACTAATAAAAAAGCCCCTCCCGATCAATTCACGGGAGGGGTTGGGGTGGGCACATATAAACCAAGTTACTAAAGTGCCCAAGTAAATTTATATCAATGAAATAAAATAATCGTGCATTCTACTATCAGATGTCAGCTCGGGATGAAATGTTGTTGCCAAGCATTTGCCGTCTCTCATGAAAACCGGATATCCCTCATGTTCAGCAAAAACCGCTACCCCATAACCGGCTGTCATGATCTTCGGGGCGCGTATGAAAACCGCCTCAACCGGCTTACTAAATCCCTTCACCACAATTGATGTTTGAAAACTGGCCTCATGACGTCCGTAGGCATTACGTTCAACAGTAATATCCATCACGCCGAGCGTACCCTTTTTTCCGTCGACTGTTTTGGCAAGTAAAATAGAACCCGCACAGATTCCCCACACGGGCAATCCGTTTTCTATACGTTCTCGGATAACACAAGCAAGGTTAAATTCCATCAGAAACCGCGCCATCACCGAACTCTCACCGCCGGGAAGTATCAATGCGTCAATAGTTTGTAATTCTTCGGAGGTCTTAACGATAACAGGCTCTGCTCCGCACTTGCGAATGTGCCCAAAATGATCCTGCACCGCTCCCTGCAATCCAAGGATCCCGATACGCTTCATGGCTTACACACCTCGTTCGGCCATTGCCGTCTCTAATGTCCTTATCTCAAGTCCGCTCATCGGTGCTCCCAGACCTTTTGAAAACTCTACAAGTTTTGCAGGGTCATTGTAGTGAATAACGGCACGTACGACCGCATCGGCAGTCTTTGCCGGATTCTCCGATTTGAAAATACCCGACCCCACAAACACACCGTCTGAGCCCAACAGCATCATCAACGCTGCATCTGCCGGAGTGGCCACACCGCCGGCCGCAAAATTGACGACAGGCAATCTGCCCAGTTTTTTGGTTGTTTGCACTAAGTTCAACGGCACACGCATGGTCGATGCCGCAGTATTCATTTCAGACTCATTCATGCCACACAGCGCATGTATCTCACGTACCATCGTCCTCATATGCCGTACTGCTTCAACGATATTACCTGTTCCCGCTTCACCCTTTGTGCGTATCATCGATGCGCCTTCATTGATACGCCGTAATGCCTCACCGAGATTGCGTGCGCCGCACACGAACGGAACGGAATACTCTTTTTTATTAACGTGATACTCTTCGTCGGCAGGTGTCAGGACTTCGCTTTCATCGATAAAATCTACTCCAAGAGACTGCAAAATAAGCGCTTCCGCCAAATGACCGATACGAACCTTCGCCATGACCGGTATGCTTACGGCAGCCATAATACTTTCTATCATTGACGGATCGCTCATACGGGCAACACCGCCTATAGCTCGAATATCCGACGGTACGCGTTCAAGCGCCATTACGGCACACGCACCCGCATCTTCAGCGATCTTTGCCTGTTCGGGATTTGTTACATCCATAATGACCCCGTTCTTAAACATTTCAGCAAAATCTTTGTTGATCTTAACTCTGCTCACAACGCCTCCTTCATCTTTACATCATCTGCATTTCGCGGTATACTCAGCCGGTCGGGTGGTAACACATTACGCAATTGCGTAATACATTTATCATAGTGTATTACGTATGTCAAGGAGAATATGACCTCGTATCATCATATAGTCTCAATGATCCGTGAACGTATCAATGCGGGTATATATAAACCCGGTGAAAAGATACCGTCGGTACGAGAAATCGCCGTTGAATTTGACTGCAACAAGTTAACCGTGCAACGGGCATTTGAATTGCTTAAAGACGAAGGATTGCTCGAGAACATCATTGGAAGCGGATCATTTGTGCGATTTCCCGAGGTTCGTGACACATCGCATGTGCTCTATGATTTTCGCACCGCTTCATTATCCGATACATTTTTACCTTCTGATACAATTCAATCGATCATGCAGAGCTTAACAAATAAATCACATACCCTTTTCGGCCAATCCACTCCTGAAGGCGATGAAGCCCTGCGCGTGACATTGGGAAAACGATACGGTTTCCCGCCGAATCGCATCCTTATCATTTCCGGCGCTCAACAAGGCCTGGATATCACTGCAAAGGCCTTAGATCTCCACGGCGATGAAATGGTCTTTGAAGACCCCACGTATCCGGGCGCGTTATCGCTGTTCAAACCTCGCCATTTTATGCCGCTTGGAAATAACGGTCCCGATACGGAAATTCTTTCCCGTCATGTGAACAATGGCATCCGGCTTATTTATACCATGCCGTTCATACACAGCCCGACAGGTACGACGTATTCATCGGAAGTGAAAAAAACCATCGCTACAATGGTCCGCGCGCATGGACTGTATATCATTGAGGATGATTATCTTTCAGATCTTCAGCCGGCCGCACAACTCCGTTTTGCCGACATCATCCCTGAGCGTACGATCTTCATCAAATCATTGTCAAAAGTAACGGCGCCGGGCTTGCGGATCGGTTTCATGGTCGTACCGGATGATCTTTATAACAGATTCATTGATGCAAAATTTTTATCCGACATTGCATCTCCGCCGCTTATTCAGGCTATTACGCGTCAGTTCCTGGATGATCCCGCTTTTGATACTCACATTGCATTACTGCGAAAAATATCGTCGGAACGCAGAGTGGTCATAGAGAAATTGCTGAAACAATACGCCTATCTTACGACAGCGCCGACTCAACAAGGATACAGCTTGTGGATCCACAGCAAAAAGGATATAACTATTCTCAATGCCCCATGGACACCCGGCGCACGTTTTTCCTTTAATCCCGAACATCGTGCTTTTTTCCGTTTGTCTTTCATGAATATGAATGATACAATTTTCAAGCAGGGATATGATTATTTGAAAAGTATTTTTGATCGCATGGAGGTTGTATGATCGTTAAGCTGTTTGCAGGGGCAAGAAAATTTTTCAACGGGAAAGAGGAACTTACTGTAGCTATTGACTCCCCTTGTACGATAGATGAACTTACGCGAATCCTCGGTATCCCCGACAATCATACTTTTGTCGCCTTCCGCAATGATGAACCGATCAAGCGCACCGATACCGTAAGTGATTCCGATATAGTAACACTGGTACCGTTCGTCGGTGGCGGCTAAGCCTCCCAAGATACTATCGCGTTTCACTATCTTTTATCGATCAATCGCCAATCTAATTAGATATTCATAGCAGAAATATTCAACATATATTTCGACACCCATCAAATTAGATATTGACATATCAAAAAAACGTACGTATAATTAATTCGACAGGTATGATATTAGATATTGAATAAAGGATGTGATGATTATGGAATTACATGAGCGATTGAACAATGATTACAAAGCTTACTGCGAATCTCAAAAAAAGCACCTTGACGAAGCAGGGAGACAGTATCGGGAATCCGGTGATGAATGGGAATGTGTAAAATCCAAGATAAAGCTTGGTTTAGCGGAAATGATCTTCTCATCAGTCGCTACCATATATGACCTGGCCGATGATAAGGCAACGATCCCTGAAAAACATTGGTTACGCAGAGAAGTTGATCTCAACGGAATCCGCGGGAAAAATGAACGGTTCTATCGTTTTTTGACGGCATTCATGGATCATGTAAAAGCACCGTGGCTTGCATCGCTTGAGCAAAGCAAGGAACGTGACGATGCCGAAACGATTGATAAAGAAACGGTCAAGCTTGAGTATTTGCAGGAGCTAAAAGATCGGTTCACTAGTATGTATACAAGATTATCGGAGGATTTTCCATGCTGAATAAAACAGTTATGTTGTTTAAAGCGTTATCAGACCGGTCGCGCTTATTGATACTCAATGCATTACGCAACAAACCAATGTATGTAGAAGAGTTGTCGGAAACGATACAACTGACCCCGTCAACGATATCATTCCATTTAAAAAAAATGGAGGAGGTCGGTATTGTCAGTGCAGTTAAAGATCAGTATTACACAATATACCGCATCAACGAGGAATTATTTACGTCTACGCTTGAATCACTGATCCGGTTCGAGCAGCAGGTAAACAACGATCAAAAAGAACAGGAAGAGCAATACCGTAAAAAAGTATTGCATACATTTTTCCGCTACAATAAAGTAATCAAAATGCCGGTCGGCCGAAAAAAGCGCCGCGTTATCCTCGATGAGATCGCGCAGGCATTTGAAGTCGGCAAGCAATACCCCGAGCGGGAAGTAAATTTGATAATCTCAGATTATCATGATGATTACTGTTTTATCCGAAGAGCAATGATCGAAGAAAAAATCCTTGCGCGTGAAAACGGTATTTACTGGAAACTATAAGATTTTTTAAACAACCGGAAGGATCATCCCGGTCCTTCCGTCATCATTGATTTTCAATGATCTTATTCGAAACTTGATTCTATTTGTTTAATAATGAGTTTATCGATACGTTGGCCGTCGAGGTCGATGATCTCGATTCGATGGTCTTTGTAATCAAACGCCTGACCGGTCTTAGGGATATCTCCGAGATGAGCAATGATAAACCCTGCAAGCGTTGTATACAGATCGGGGTTTTCTTCTATGAATTCGTATCCGATATTGGCGTTCAATTGATGTATGGCGATGCTACCGTTCACCAGATATGATGAATCGTCACGTATAAGAAAATCGGGCTCTTCTTCATCATCATGATCGGGGAGATCTCCGAGAAGCGCTTCTGTAATATCATGTAATGTGACCAAACCCTCGAATGTCCCGAATTCATCGATTACAATGCCGACATACATCTTACGTTTTTTAAACAGTTTGAGAATATCGATCGCGAGCATATTCTCATGAATATAGACCGGCTCACACAGTATTGAATCCAATGTAAAATTCCGCGAACGGGATTGCTCTAAAATATCTCTCGATGTCACAATGCCTTTGATATTATCAATGTCACCGTCGCAAACGGGGAACTTGGAAAAATAACTTTCCTTCACGGCAGCCACGATCTCCGATGTCGGGGCGCTCAGATCAAGCCATTCGAGATCGGTACGATGCGTCATTAGATTTTTCGCCCGTTGCTCAGAGAAAACGAATATGTTCTGATGCAGCTGACTTTCTTCGCGTTCAATTACGCCGACCTTACCGGCCGTTTTGATCATATGACGCAATTCATCCTCAGTGATATCGCCCTCGTCGGATTCTTTAACATGTAATATTTTTGTTAAAAGCGTTGTTGAAAACGCAAGTATGCTAACGAGCGGATACATGATACGCGTAAACGTGATGATGAACGGCGCTATGGCAAGCGAGATCTTTTCCGCATTGTTCATGGCAATTGACTTAGGAATCAATTCGCCGACCACGATCGACACAAAGGTAATACCTCCTACAATGGTACCGATGGCCAAGCCTTGAGCGATACTATGCAGAAACGGTAATGATTCAAAGAACGGACGCAAGTCGTCAACAAGCGACATCCCGCTGAACGCTCCGTTGAAAATACCGATAAGCGTGATACCCACCTGCACTGCTGATAAAAAATATTTTGGATTATCTAATAGTGATAGAACACGCTGTGCGTTTTTATCCTTATTTTGTGCTTTTTGCTCAATACGCGCACGTTTGACCGATACAAGCGCTATTTCTGACAGAGCAAAAAAACCGTTGAAACATATGAGTATGAATATTATCAGAAATACCACAAGCAGGCGCCTCCTGCCGCAGTGTCTGATTCTATGCTACTGTGTGACGGGTCGCTTTCCATAATCTCCTCGTGCACCTATAGTATTCAGTAATTCCTTAAATGTCAAGCACTTAATCCCATATCGGTCTTGACAAACCATAATTAAGCTTCATAATCAGTCGTAACAAATACTTTGTGTGTACCAACCCGTAAGGAGAAAATATGTGCCGACGCTGCCCATGGGGAGACCATGACGACCTATACAGAAATTATCATGATACGGAATGGGGCGTGCCGGTCCATGATGACCGCACTTGGTTTGAATTCATCGTGCTGGACGGTATGCAGGCTGGTTTGAGTTGGTATACTATCTTGAAGAAACGTGATAATTTTCGTTCTGCATTTGATAATTTTGAACCTGCCGTTGTTGCACAATATTCAGAAAAGAAGATCGAGGAATTATTGAACAACGCAGGAATCGTTCGTAATAAAGCAAAAATCAATGCTGCCGTAGGCAATGCCCGAGAGTTTTTGAAGATACAACATGAATTCGGCTCATTTGATGCTTATATCTGGCAGTTTACACAACAACAAACGATCGATACTCAATGTAAGACAATAACCGATATCCCGGTACGCTCTCCGGAATCAGATGCTATGAGCAAGGACTTGTTGAAACACGGGTTTAAATTCGTCGGTTCAACGATCTGTTATGCGATCATGCAGGCGGCAGGCATGGTGAACGATCACATTGTGGACTGTTTCCGTTATAA
>CAZIJP010000092.1:0-10304 GCA_964539615.1 uncultured bacterium | reverse complement strand
TCGTCGGTCTTCTTCGGCAATTTTGACGCGGCCATGAAATTATTGAATGCATCGGTGTCGCGATCTATAAGATCAAGGAACGTGCGTTTCAATTCCTGGGCATCGACAGACACGGCGGTCATGGCTTTCCCGACGCGCTCATATCCTTTTTTGCCATAGGTAAGATTTGCCACCATTGATGATAATGCAGCCGATAATGCACCGCATAAAGCCGCCACGCTTCCGCCGCCCGGAGCCGGGGAATCACTCGACAATTCATCGGCAAAACGATTGATGGTCATATCGACCAACCGCTCACGATCATGCGCTATGCGGTATTCGATAATTTTTTCATTGGCGTCAAATTTTACGGTGTCATTCAAGCCGAGCGAAAGTACGGCGGTATGAATGATCTCGCTCTCGGGTACGCCTATATTCTTGCCTTGTTTTTGTAGATAATGGATACCTGCGTCAATTAGTGATTTTTTCGGTACAAGCCCGACCACTTCGCTGCCTGTTACGCGGAGTCCGCGTTTTTGCGCTTCGGCAGAGACAGTATCGAATGCCTCATGGATACCCGTTTGATTATAATTGGTAAGATTGATGGAAACCTGGGCATAACCGTATTCATCGATATACCAGCCGACAGCCTTACAGTAATTCAACAGTCCCGGCACCATGACTGCCACGCCGTTCATGTCACATACTTTATTACCGTTCTTGTCTTTTTTGGTACAGCCGCTTTCACGTATGGTGAGTGCAATTTCATGAGCCAATTTTTTATCGCGAGTATTGAGGTTAACATTATACGCTATAAGGAAATCGCGTGCACCGATGACCGTCGCGCCTGCTTTGGAATTGAATGATGCAGGGCCGTAATCCGGCTTAAATTCAGATGTCTTCATTTTTTCCGGCAATGCTTCATATTCGCCTTTGCGGATATCGGCAAGATTCTTACGCTCGGGACGGGTAGCCGCATTCTCATACAGGTAAACAGGGATGCCAAGTTCTTTTCCGACACGTTCGCCCAATTCATGGGCAAGAAGAACACATTCATCCATGGTAATATTAGCCACCGGAATGAACGGACAAACATCGGTAGCGCCCATACGTGGATGTGCACCTGAATGCTTGCTCATATCGATGAGTTCGGCCGCTTTGCGGATACCGCGGAATGCCGCTTCTTTGACCGCTGTAGGTTCGCCCACGAGGGTCACTACCGTGCGGTTTGTATCTTTGCCCGGGTCAACGTCCAGAAGCGTAACGCCTTCAACCGAACGTATCTCCGCAGTTATCTGATCGATCACGGCCGGGTCGCGGCCTTCGCTGAAATTGGGGACGCATTCCACGATTTTATGCATAGGCACCTCCATAGTGTTTTGCTGGGTTCACTATAGGTAACAGGCAGAATATTGTCAAGATAAGAGTTGTGCTGACCAAGAGGATTTCGCTACCCTTGACAAAAGTAACATGACCCGTTACTATGCTGTATAGATGGCGAGGTTGCATGAAAACAAACAAGGAATCTGACAGCAATGTATATCCCTCCAGTCTCGTTCCGCAACTAATCCTCCAAGCGTATAAGGACAACATCCTTCATGATACGTTTCAGGCGGCAACGCTTTTTGCAGATATTTCCGGATTTACCGCTTTGACCGAAACGCTCCTGCTTCATAAAAAAAACGGCGCGGAACTGCTCAGCACATTTATGGCAGGTCTTTTTGAACCGATGTCATCCATCATCTACAACCACGGCGGTTTTATTGCACAATTCGCCGGCGATGCGTTTACAGCGATTTTCCCCGACACATTGCCCGACAACAAGCTGCATGCGGCCAGTACCGCATGGGAAATTCAAAAATATATTGCCGAAAACAATACAATAATTACAGAGTACGGTACATTCACCGTCAACATCAAGATCGGCCTGTCTCATGGCGTTGTCGAATGGGGGATCGTTGAAATACCCGGGAAAGCTGATTTTTACTTCAAAGGAGAAGCGATCAATGCCTGTGCTAATGCTGAGCATTCTGCTAAACCCGGCTTCATCATCGCTGACGAACTATTTGCTCAAGGCATACTCAGCGAAATAAATTTCCAAAAACATGATGAAAACTTATTCTGCATCACCGGGCTCGCTTCTGTTCCGCTTTCCGTTGAACCACCTCAAATCAAACCATTGAACGTTGCGCCTTTTTTTTCA
Source organism: uncultured bacterium (assembly GCA_964539615.1). Lineage (GTDB taxonomy): Bacteria > Macinerneyibacteriota > Macinerneyibacteria > Macinerneyibacteriales > CAYRFE01 > CAYRFE01. The sequence continues at coordinate 8,122 of CAZIJP010000092.1, read as the reverse complement.
TCACAGTACATTCGGCATATGAACACCGAGTTCCGAGATGTCTGTGCCGTGTTCATTTCGTACGAACCTCCGCCATCGATTGACGATCTTCATTATGTGATCACGCAGATCACTGAACTCATCGAACGTTTCGGAGGATACCTGGTACAACTGGATTTCGGCGATAAAGGCGCGATAGCGCTGGCAATGTTCGGAATGCCGATTTCGTATGAAAATGATGTTGAACGCGCTTGTGCTTGCGCCTGTAGCTTGCGAACGGCGTTATCCTATATCAGCATCCGCATCGGCATCCATTATGGGATCGTGTGGGCGGGATTACGGGGCGGTAAAGAACGAAAAGAATACAGCGCTTTCGGCGATACGATCAATACGGCATCTCGGCTTGTCATGTCCGCTGAGCCGGGACAGATACTCTTATCGGAAGAAGCACAAGTCCTTGCGGATCACATGTATGAAACCGTTTGTCTCGGCACACAACGGTTCAAAGGAAAAAGTAATATCGTAACTGTTTTTACCTTGATCAATAAAAAACCGCAGGCATCATCGTTGCGTTTCTTATCTCCGATGATCGACAGAAAAACCGAACGCACAATGATCACTGAGGCGGCAGACCTCTTGAAGAAAAACAGTAATGCCGGTCTGATCTTGCTTTACGGTGAGCCGGGTATCGGCAAAACTCGCTTATTATATGAGACACGGGAGATCATTGGAGAAACATGTCAGTGGTTACAGTTAACGACAGATCGTATTTTACGCAAACCGTTTCATCCGTTTTCAGAGTGTATCTCCCATTTTTTTAAAATATCAACGATCACCGACAAAGCAATTAAAAGATCGGTATTCTCGTCCGAATACGATACGTTCCTGACAACTCTAAATGACGCATCCCCGTTGAAAAATGAATTGATCCGTCTTAAAAGCATATTAGCAGGATTATGCTCGTTGTATGAGCAAGATTCATTATGGTCGGAACTTGAATCGAAAGACAGACATGAAACACTCATCTATGCGGTTCAAACAGTACTGTTCGCGATTGCATCGGCAAAACCGTTGACCGTGATCTTTGACGATGCTCAATGGCTCGATGATGAATCGATAAACATTGTGCATTCTCTTGCAAAAAACATGTCCTCCTACCCTATGCTTATTATTGTCGCGTATCGGCTGGAGGATGACGGTTCACGCCAATCGTTCCCAAGCGACGGAACATCGATAATTCGCGAGATCAATTTGACCGATTTTGACTACTCGATCGTTTTCGAACATATCCGCTCCCTTCTCAAAGGACAACCGTCCGAACAGCTTGCTCGTTTTATATATACAAAAACATCCGGTAATCCATTGTTCACCGAACATCTCGTTGAATATTGCCGTGAAAATAACCTTATCACGACAACGGCCGAGGATACGGATAAACTGTTTGACATTACCGCAGTTTCCGTAACGGAAATCCCTGATACCGTTGCCAAAATATTCATATCCCGATTAGACCGCCTCCCGGCACACGTGAAAGAACTTGTAAAGACAGCCTCCGTACTGGGCTATGAATTTGATCGCGCGCTTTTAGCAGCTGTGTGCGGAAGAAATATTCAAAAAGACCTTCTCATCGCCCGTCAACAACAAATATTCATACCGATTAATGACAGTGTGTATAAGTTCAGCCACAATCTGCTTAGAGACGCTACGTATGATATGCAGATGCGGTCGGCTTTAAAAGATATTCATAAAAAAGCGATAACGTGTATTGAGACGATTTTCACTGCAACATTGGAGGATAAATATCCCGAATTGATCTATCATTGTGAGGAATCAGGCGATAGTAGAAAATTACTCTCCTACCTGGAAAAAGCGGCGCGGCTTGCAAAATCCCGATATCAAAATCAGACCGCATTGGATTTTTATGATAAATTGATCACATTGTCAGACGATTCGGATGCAGCATTTATGTATAATGATGAAAAAGTTGAAATACTGCTACATATCGGTCTTTGGCAGGAAGCGGAGAGTTTATCATTAACAATGCTGGAAACAGCCGAAAATAAATCAGATCCGTACCAAACTGCGCTTGCTCGTATAACCTACGCACAAACGTTGTATCACAACAATAAATACGATGAATCTATCGCCTATACCGAAAAAGCCGCCGAGTATTTTCTCGCACAAAACGATTTGAAGCCTTACGGGCTTTGTATGCGCAATCTCGGTAATATTTATCTGCACAGAGGAAAATACCATGAGGCAATGGACTATTTGAGAAAACTCTTGGCCGTCTCGGAAAAAATCGATGATAAACGCAGCATAGGCATGGCGTTAGGCAATATAGGCGTGATCTACTTTGATCAGGGCGCTTATTCGGAAGCAATGACCTGTTATGAAAAACAACTGACTATATATCGAGAGATCAATTATAAGAAAGGATGCGGCTTGGCCATCGGCAATATCGGACTTGTGTTCTATAACACCGGCGATCTTGTTAAAGCACTTGAATGTTATGAAGAACAGCTTTCCGTAGCCAAAGAGATCGGCGACATGCTTGGCACAGCTCGAGCTTACGGCAGAATCGGAATGATACATGATGATCGACTTGAATTGGATGAAGCAATGGAATGTTACCAAAAACGTCTATCCTTATGTGAACAACTTGGAGAAAAGCGCGGCATGAGCATCGCCTGTGAAAATATCGGCACAATTCATGAAAAAAAAGGACTGCATGACGATGCGTTGATCTGGTATAAAAAAGGATTCGACTTGTATAAAGAGATCGATGACGAACAAGGTCTGAGTAATGCGTATTATAATATCGGTATGAGCTTTTTTTATAAAAATAATTATTTAAAGGCATTATCAAATTTGAACAAAGCAATTTCTCTGGCGCAATCACTCGGAATTCAGGATTACCTGTGTGATGCCATGCTTGGTAAGGCAGAAACGTGTTTTTTGATATCACAAATAAATAACGACAATGATGCGCTCAAAGAAGCGGATTATCTCAACAATGAAGTAATTACCCTTGCAGCCTCAATTCAATATAATTACATCATTTTCTTTGCACAATTACTGCATGCACGTATCAGTAGCGTGTTACGGCCGGAGGAAACGGCAGAAGAATTTCAGAAACTGCTTACAACCTATACTGAACCGCAGCAGCAGGCAGAAATATTATACGAACTGACCCAAAACGGTAACGACAAAACCATGATGGTAAATGCTCTAGAATTGTATACAAAATTATATAAAAAATATCCGCTTGCTCTTCACCGCGACCGACTTACAGAACTTGAAAAACGCATGCTTAGTCTCGGGAAATAATAAAACACGCCGCATCGTACAAATCGGTAACATTGCACAGCGCAGACTCGCTGGATCGTCCGTCATAATGGGTGAGCTTTATTGCAGGAATTCCCGTATTCAGTCCGAATTGAACATCGGACTCTTTATCGCCGACCATATAAGACCGACCCGTATCGACGGCAAAATCCCTTTCGATGGCTGCAAACAAAGCCGTACCAGGCTTTCTGCAATCGCATGCTTGGTCGGGGTGATGAAAACACATATAGAATCCGTCAATACGCACGCCGAACGGGGCTAAACATTCATTGATCCTATCATTTACCGCTTGTGCGGCATCCTCTGTGAAGAATCCGCGTCCTACACCGGATTGATTGGATACAACGATCAATCCGTAACCGGCATCAGCGAGCAATTTCAAGGCTTCGCCGACTCGCGGCAATAGCACAACCTGATCAGGCGAGCTTATATAACCCGGATCTTGGTTTATTGTATTATCACGATCTAAAAAAATTATCTTTTTCTTTATCATGCGAAATTATAGTATTTTTTTATTGTTTTCAGAATTGTCCATCGGCAAGCCAAACCTTTCGGGAAAACCACAAAATCTCCGGCCTTTATCGTAACAGTGATCCCATGTTCCGGCGCAGATATTTGAGCTTCGCCGCTAATAATAAGGCAGATCTCTTGGGTATCATAGAACCACTCGAATGTGCAAGGAGCTTTCTCCCAAACCGGCCATTCGGTAATGTTCATCGATTCGCTCTCTGATTGTGACAGTGTCTTTACATCAATCTGCACAAAGCCTCCCGTAAAAATAACTCATTATGATACTGCCGGCGGCAGCCGCATTCAATGACTCCGTTGCGTCTGTCATGGGAATGATCACATTTTGAGTAATGATACCGGCCGCTTGCGCTGAGATCCCGTTACCTTCGCTTCCTATCATGATACAAAACGGCTGTTTGGGAACAACTGTCCACAACGGTAACGCAGATTGCGTCAATTCAGTGCCATAGATCATATATGACGGATCAAATAAAGCGGGAAGATCTTCATATCCGGCCTTTATAACGGTCATTGAAAAAATATATCCCGCGGAACTTCGAATCGTCTTCGGAGAATACGGATCAGCGCTTCGCCCGGTACATACGACAGAGCCGAAACCAAAAGCAGCTGCAGACCTTATCAGCATTCCGAGATTCCCCGGATCTTGAATCCCGTCGCACAACAGACAATCACCTGTCATTTGAGTCCGAGCAGGTATTTCAAATATCCCGGCGATACCATATGACGTCTTTGTAGACGATAAAAAATCCATATCTTTTTCATCGGCATGATATATCGTTGTCGTTGACGGTAATTCGGTTTTATCATTCGGCCCGATCACTATGAAACGACAATTCAGTTTTGCAGCAAAAGCTTGCTCAACGGCATTCCTGCCTTCCACGAGCAAGGCATTTTCCTTTAAGCGCTCTGATTGTTCATGCAGGCTGCGTACGTATGCACGTAGCGACTTGGAAAGCTTCTCCATTTATTTCAACCGGATGATCTTCTTTGTGATAACACCTGAGGCCGTTTCCGCCTTACAATAATAGATTCCGCTCGGTAACTGTCGTCCATTAAGGTCGGTAAAATCCCATATAAACGAATGATGTCCGATCTCTGCCGTACCCGTGAACAATTGGCGCACTAATCTACCGTGCAGATCATATACCGTGATCTTCAAATGTCCTGTTTTCACCATGACCGCATAGATCTCAGTTTGAGCGCTGGCCGGCTGCGGAAATACTGATAACACATTCGTGGACGGCATATGATATTCAATGGTTATAACAGGACTGAACGATGAATAATCATCGGTACCAGTGTTTTTTGCACGTACCGAATAGCGGTAGACCGTTGCCGGCGTAACGTCGGTATCATAATACGTCAATACGGTAGACTCGGCTATTTGAACACCGTCTCTATATATCTGAAAAATGTCGTAATCGTCCAGTGCATCCCAAGACAACTGTATACTTCCATTTTGCGGGGTAACGGTAAAATTCAACGGAAAATCAAATTGATACCCTGCGAGGACCGTGAAAACAGATAATGTTGCCTGTGTGAACATCTGAACTTGTTGAATATCATTCACACTGGTCCCGTAAACATCACCCGAAGTATGTATATACGGACTGTAAAATGTGCTGTCTTCAAACGGCCAAACTCCAGGAAAACCACGAACATTGAACGAAGTATGATCACTGTCTCCACCAGAAATGCTTCCGTTATCAAAACTTAACCCGGGTACATAGAGGCCGGCTGTGGACGTAAAATATGATTTTAGCGCATTTGCCGATGACGGCGCTATCATATCAGCGTGAAGCGATTGTCCGGTTTGACGATAACCGATCATATCAAGGTTCAGATATGCCGTAACTGTTTTACCGGCATCAACAAGCGATTGCGCATATGCTCCACTGCCGTATAAGCCGTATTCCTCACCGGAAAACGCGCAAAAAACAACGGTCTTTTCAAAGATGACATCCTTCAATATTCGCGCCATTTCCAATACGCCCGCAACACCGGAGGCATCGTCATCTGCTCCCGGTTCACTGCTTCCTCCCGCATATGAATCATAATGTGCGCCTACAATGATATACTGGTCGGGGAAAGAAACACCAACTTTCGTTGCAATGACGTTATCAGTCACATTTTGTCCTGAGATAAGGAAATTTTGTTCGGTAACCGTATAGCCCATGGTTTCAAAAGCAGACTTCAGCCATGCCTGTGCGTTAACTCCGCCGGTTTTATAACAATTTCGTGTTGTAAAATTTTGTAATGTTTGTATATCCGATGCTAATCTACTTTGACTTACCGCGTCTACTAATGCTTGAACGGTTGAATCAGCAGCCAATTGAACATACGGAGAATAATCAACATTTTGAGGTAACCGCGCTTGAATATTCGTTATATGTATGAAAGCATCCTTTGCAGGCGGATCTATCTTTGCTGATCGTGTAACCACAAAAGTACGTTCAGGAAACGAAAATACCGTATCATTCACGGATAATGATTTTTGCAGTAATGGTATTGATACTTTACCGTTCACAAAATAGTAGTTCTCGCCTTTTTCCCATGGCGTTGTATCAATGACCGTATAGTGGGCAGCAAGAGTATCATGACGTGTCGCAACAATTTCAGTGTCTGAATAATAATGTATTGTCATTGCCGATTCATTAAATAATGCCTTAGTATCATCCCAAGATGTTGTTGCAATAAATATCAATTCATCAGCTACAACGAAAGAAATGGCAGAAATAATAAAAACTATCGACATAATAGTACGAAACATAGTATCACTCCTTTTCATGAGCATAGGCATTCGGAGCACTTATGTCAATATCATTTATACTAAGCAACGATGCAGATCATGATGATAATTGTTTTTTTCTTCAACGATTCGGGAACAAATAATCATTTATAGCTTGTTAGCGTGCATTAACTTGCATCTATGAAAATATAGTCTGATTTGCTGTAAATTCTCATGTAATATGATATATTCGTAAAGTATCACATTAACTTCTTATAAATAACATATATACCTTTTCAGAGCTTTAGCGAATCACCCTACGCAGTAATAAGGAATATTCGCAACGAAGTCTCTTATCTAATTTATATAATAACATCATGTTACTAAATATTTTAAGTAGTTACGCTTCCCCCCTTGACAAATTCTATTACCGTACGTATAGTTGGTTAGCACTAACTAACTTGTTAAATATAAGGAGGCTTTATGAAAAGAAAGATCATCACGATCGATCAGGAAAAATGTAACGGGTGCGGCTTATGTATCCCGAATTGCGCGGAAGGTGCCTTACAAATGATAGACGGAAAAGCGCGTCTTATCAGTGATCTGTTCTGTGACGGACTCGGTGCCTGTATCGGCCATTGTCCTCAGGGAGCTATCGCTATAGAAGAACGCGAAGCAGAGCCGTATAATGAGACACGGGTTATGGAATACATTATTACCCAGGGAGAAAATACGATTCAAGCTCATTTGGCACATATGCACGAACATGGCGAAACAAAAATTCTTGAAGAAGCTGTTGCTTTTTTGAACGCAAGGAGTATTACTGTTCCGGATTTTTTGCATAAAGAAAAGCACTCCGAAGGATGCGGATGCCCCGGCGGTCGTACGGTCGATATGCGTGAAAACCTTTCGGAAAAAACTGAGCCAGTCGCCGGTCCTGTGCGATCACAATTGCGCCAATGGCCGGTTCAACTTCAGCTTCTCAATCCGAATGCTCCTTATTTTGATGATGCCGAATTATTGATCGCCGCAGACTGTGTACCTTTTGCATACGGCGATTTCCATAATCGTTTCTTGAAAAACAAGATCGTCATAACATTCTGTCCTAAATTGGATACGACTATCGAGCAATATATCGACAAACTTGCAGCGATCATCAGTCTGCATACGATAAAATCGATCACTGTCCTGCATATGGAAGTTCCTTGTTGCGGTGGAACTGTCACAATTTTACAAAAAGCTATTGAAAAAGCACAAAAATTCGTTATGGTGAAAGAATATACGATTTCCCTTAAGGGCGAGATCATGTGAAAGGAGGTTATTGTATGAACATAACAAGTTATACAACCATTGAATCGGTACCGCAGGTGACAACCGCACAGGCAAATCGACTTTATGACTATCCGCATCTGGCTATCGTCCATATGCATCTGCAACCCGGACAAACGATCCCTGTTCACACTACGCCGGGTGATGTCGCATTTTATGTGCTTGAAGGAACACCAACCATACATATCGGCGACGAAGAACGCGTAT
>CAZIJP010000091.1:0-10599 GCA_964539615.1 uncultured bacterium | reverse complement strand
TTACTCGCTGAGTGACCGTAATCGCTTGTACCGGAGCGTATTGTTCATTTCGATATAAGGGCAGGAATTGATCCTGCCCCTACACAAAACCAAATCGAATTCTTAAACTAATTACATCTGATACAGGTGGCTTTCGTGTCATCCCCGCATTTTATGTGTCTTTTCTGCATTTTTGTGTCATTCCCGCGAAAGCGGGAATCCATCTTACGGCTATGAAATAAAAGATGGATTATCGTGTCACGCACGATAATGACAGAGAGCGTATGTTTTATTCCCGTGAAAAAATCTTCTGTTCATTTCACTATACGGGCAGGAAATGATCCTGCCCCTACGATAAAACTTTTTTCATCTCTCATACGTGATGCAAAGAGAATAACCCGATTAATTCCCGGGGCATGGGGGCGAAGACCCATTATAAAATAAAAACCCCCTCCCGATCATTTCGGAGGGGTATGGGGTAGGCACCTATAAATATGTTATTTCTTCTCTTTTTTCATGAAATACTGATACATATAGCATTTGATGTTGCCATTGTATAATTTCCTGTTTTTATCCGATTTCCTGCCAAATGCCTTTTCGAATTCTTTGTAGGCGGTTATCACGGCATATTCCCAATTGTCAAGCTGACCGAATATATTGCCCATGTTTTTATAAAACACCGTAAGCTCGTCATTGCCTCCGTCCATACGCTCTCCGTACGGCGGATTACATACAATAACACCGCCATGTCCCGAATGGGTAAATTCAAGCAGATCACGCTGTTCGAAATCTATCATGGCGCCTACCCCCGCACGGTTTGCATTATGTTTTGCATGACGGATGGAGTCGGCATCGATATCGGAAGCCACAAGCGTGCCTTCAAACGGAATTATCCGGGCATGTGCATCGGCACGTTCATCAACAAACGCCTGGTACCAGTCATCTCCCCATGATTCCGACGCAAAGTTGCGTGTGAGCCCCGGCGCGATATTTGCCGCGATCATTGCCGCTTCAATTGGAATGGTACCGGACCCGCACATCGGATCGGCAAATGGATACTGCGGTTTCCAACGGGTGAACATGATGATCGCCGCAGCAAGCGTTTCCTTCAGCGGTGCAAGCGACGTGTACGGACGATAACCGCGTTTGTGTAACCCTTCACCGCTTGTGTCGAGTAATATCGACGCGATGTCTTTATTGATGACCGTTTCTATGCGGTAACGGTTGCCTGTCTCGGGAAACACCTGTGATTTATAATGCACGCTCATCGCTTCGATGATCGCTTTTTTAACGATAGACTGACAAGCAGGCACGGAATGCAAAGCTGATTTCACCGAACGGCCGTTCACATGGATGAACGCATCCTGCGGAAGATGATCGCCCCACGATATGGCTTTCACGCCCTCAAACAAACTGTCGAATGTTGAAGCCGAAAACTCGGCGAGAACGATATACACGCGGTCAGCGGTGCGTAAGCCCAAATTAAGTTTGGCAATGTCCTTTGTTTCGCCGTTGCATTCGGCGTAACCGTTCTCAAGGTTTACCTGATACCCCATTTGCTCCATCTCATATTTCAGGAGCGATTCCAAACCAAACGTGCATGTCGCACGAAGGATAGCCATATTACAGCAACCTTGCTATTTCAAAAGCAACAGCTTCTTTTGACACAAGACCGGTATCGACCATTTTGTCTTTGGTGATTATATAACAGTGATTGGTGTCGGTACGAAAACCGGCGCCCGCTTCAGTAAGGTCGTTGGCAACGATCATATGCATCCCCTTATCGGTTAATTTTTTCTTTGCGTAATCGATCACATTGTCCGTCTCGGCTGCAAAGCCGACTATTTTCACGGAATACTTTTTTGCTACTTCTTTGATAATATCTTTCGTGCGCACAAACTCGATCGTGATCGGGCCATCGCTTTTTTTCACTTTTTTATCATGCACGGTCTTCGGTGTATAATCGGAAACGGCAGCCGTCATCACCAGATGATCGCACCCTTTATCGAGTTTTGCCGTGATAGCTGCATACATCTCATCCACGGAACACACGAAAACCTGCGGCACGACAACGCTTTTCTCGGAATAGATCCCGCTGACAAGCTCCACGTCTGCGCCCAGCTTCCAGAATGTTTCAGCCACCGCCACACCCATTTTTCCGGATGAATGATTGGTAAGGAACCGCACTGGATCAAGCGGTTCAACGGTAGCGCCGGACGACACAACGATCTTTTTTCCGGCGAGTATTTTTTCTGACAGTGCGCGTTCGGTATATTTCACGATAACGTCTTCTGCCGGCAATCGCCCTTTCGCATGCACGCCGCAGGCAAGGTCGCCCGTATCCGGCTCGAGTATCTCATAGCCGAACTCCTGCAGTAATTTCAAATTTCTTTGCGTGGCCGGATTTTCCCACATCTTCACGTTCATGGCAGGGCAGATCAGCTTCGGCGTGCTTTTTTTCAACGACATAATCGTTGTAGAGAGCACATCGTCGGCGATGCCGTTGGCCATTTTCCCGAGAATATTTGCCGTTGCGGGAGCACACACGAACACATCGGTGATATCAGGCAGATTGATATGTTCCATATTCGTCTCATATCCGGTCACCCGTTTGAAGGTGTCGAGCACGACGGGATTTTCCGTAAGTGTCTCAAATGTGAGCGGAGCTACAAATTTCGCGGCGTTCTCGGTCATCACCACGATCACGTTCCACCCTTTTTTCTTATACAACCGCACGAGATTGGCAATCTTATAAACGGCTATTCCGCCGGTAATACCTACTAAAACGGTTTTTTTATCCATTTTCAGTCTCCTTTGTACTGCCTGAGTATACGCTATTTACCGATTTTTGCAAGTGGGGGGATTAAAGGGTAGGTCATAATAAAAGTGTGCAAAAAAATACTTCTAAGTTTTATTTTCACCACTGCGCTTCTTTCCTCGTGTAGAAATTTCAAATGACTGAAATCCACAACAATGAAATGTACGTTATAACGGATCAATGCCTTGATTCATCACATCAACATATTTTTTATATGCGTAAACTCTATTTCGACTTTTTCCTGTTGTTTCCTTCATGATACCGGTTTTTTCAAGTGTTTTAAGCACCTTTAAGACAGTATTAGGAGCCATTCCGGTTGTTTTTACTAAATATGACATATCTGTAATTGGCCGTTTTGCGATTTCTTGAAATATTCTCGTCGCAGATCCGGAAATTCGTCCTAGTTGCAAAACAGTTTTTTGATCATCAGCGATGATGGTTGTAATTTTTTTTGCCGTATTGGTACACTGTTCTGCCGTATTCGCTACTGCCTGAGCAAAAAACAATATCCACGATTCCCAATCACCATCAACACGTATCAATCGTAACTGATCATAATAATTATTGCGATGCGTTTTAAAGTATAAACTTAAATACAACAGCGGAAGTGATAACACGCCTTCAAGATGCAGCAGTAAGGTTATTAACAATCTCCCTATTCTGCCATTGCCGTCTAAAAAAGGATGAATTGTTTCAAATTGCGCATGTGCAAGAGCAGCTTTTTCGATAACACCAAATTCGGTCGGAGCAGTATTGAGAAATTTTTCCAAATCACTCATACTCTCCATTAGCAGTTCGGGCGGAGGTGGAATAAATACTGCATTTCCCGGCCGTGTTCCGCCTATCCAATTCTGACTTCGGCGAAACTCACCCGGTTGTTTTTCAGCTCCTCTCCCTGAACCAAGTAATATCTCATGCATCTCACGTATTAGTCTGTTTGATAAAGGAAATCCGCTTTTTAAACGTTCCATTCCATGTGATAATGCAGCTACGTAATTTGACACTTCTTTAACATCATCAATGGGTACTCCGGGGATTTCGTCTAATTCAAATAACAATAGATCTGATAATGATGACTGAGTTCCTTCGATCTGCGAAGAAAGCACAGCTTCTTTCCGAATATAGAGATATAACAACAAATGTATATCGGGAATAAATGCTGCTGCGCTGTCGAGTCTTCCTAATGCAATAAGGGCAGAATCCAAAACTTGACGCATTTCCGATGTATATGTAATTCCGGGAGTTGGAGGAAGAGCGTTTGGTACAAAAGCCTGCACTTTTTCACCGACCGTGCTTATAGGTGTAAAATATCCCGTATTCCGCTTCATATCGCTCTCCTTCGGTTATTGCAAATTATGCACCAGCAATTATCATTATTGCACGATATGCCATTATAATGCAATAACTCACTTTTTTAGGATAATCAATTCTATAAAAATGTCAAGATTATTGTGCTACCATGTGGTTTATGATTGTTTATTACTTAATTATTTTATTTGTTATTCTGATATATTTGCGAATTTCCAAATTTCCTAATAACCTTAATGCTCAAAACAGTGGTGTGTAACAGGCACAATTTTTGAAATTGCAGTTTTCTATTCTATTATCTGGTCACTTCACCACTGCGCTTCTTTCCTCGTGCAGATATCTATACACGCACAATACTTGCAGTTTTTTTCGGCGGGAGTTTGTGTAAACACCATTTCCGGGTCGGTCATATGGCAGTATATCTTTTTCAACAGGTCGGTAAACTCCGGCATATGATCGTCCGACAGAAGCATCTCCTCCTTATTGCATTGCAGATAAGCGATCCCTGAAGATGCGCTTTGCACTTTCGATATCCCCGACCGTGTGTGCATACCGCTTGTATGCAGCAAGAACCAATACCAGAGTAACTGAACCGCAAAGCCGTTTTTATATTCTTTCAAAGCCTCGTTGGGTTCCGTGTCGATGGATGACAGCGTGAGGATATCAGAAAGCGTAGAAATGTTGAGCGATTTGATCGCGCCGGTCTTATAGTCGATGATCCGATACCATTCTCCCGAACCATCCTGAACGCGGTCGATGCGGTCTACTATCCCGCGTACAGACAGTATCCGTCCGTCATCAAGCGGGATTTTTTTCGTATGATTCTCTTCCAGCCCCTGCACATAGAGCTTCCTGCCCTCTTCACAGGCATATCGCTCATCAGCGTCTATCAGTCGTTTGATCTGCTTTTCGATAACGGTCTTATTGATAAAATTCACACCCGAAACAAAAGACACCGTAGCGCCGAGTTCCTTTTTATAGGCGGCTTCGACGGCTGTACCGATGCGGCCTTTCATGTCATGAAAATCTTCATGCTGTAGCGGGCGGGTACCGCTTTTGAACGGATCATACAAAACTTTTATCGCATAATGGAAAATACTTCCCCGCACCGATGCATCGGCGCTTTCCTTTATATCGTCATTTTCTCTGATCCCGAGCACATACTGAAAATAAAATTTCAACCTGCAGGTCAAGAAGGTGTTCACCCCGCTTGGCGAGAAGGTCATTGCGCTGATCTTTTGCATGCTGCTTTTCGATTGCGCATACTGTATCGGAAGCGGTGCGATACGCTCGGCTTTCATAGATGCCATGACCGACCGCACGTTGCCCGGATATTTCGGCGCATACTCATATAACAATTGCTCGATGAATCGGCTTCGCTCACCCTTGCCCAATCCGTCGCTGACCGTATTGTAGATATAATATGCTTTTTTCGTCCGTTTCAACAGCCGGTAAAAATGATACGCCGAGATCGCATCCTTATCGCGATATGTCGGGAGTCCGTTTGCCGCCTGTATATCATTGGGTATGAACCCGTCTGTCGACTTACCGGCCGGTATAATGCCTTCATTCACCGATACCATGATCACGGTATCAAAATCAAGCGCGCGCGTTTCAAGATACCCCATGATCTGCAACCCGACCACCGGTTCTCCGGTGAACGGAATCGTCGTCTGGGTCAGCATTTCTTTTACGATCATGAAAAAATCATCCCGCGTCAATTGGATCCCGGATTTCCTGATGCTTCCCGAAATCCTCGTAAGCGTCGTATATGCGGCATAAATATATTCAAATTCCAAAGCGTTCTCAGCCTTATCAATGGCGACAAAATTCGTTTTCATCTCATTCAGGATCGTCTTGAGCATATCCGCCGAAGACGTGAAATCATCGGTACAAGTCAACAACGCCTTGCACAGCGGTATTTCTTCTATACATCCGTCGAGTTGTTGTCGGCTTACATAGATAAGCTTGTGCTCTTTGATCGTAGCGATATGCTCCATGATCGTAGCTCTTCCTGCAGTGATCACGTAGGGATGGGTGAGCACATCGAAAACATCTTTGTAATAAAACGCGCCGCCCGTTTTCATCCTGCGGACATTGTCATGGAGCGTGCCATAAGCGCTCAGGAGCGTAAACAACGACGTGAATCGAAGAGGATATCCCATGGTTATGTTGATGTTCTTTATTTCGGAAGGGATCGAATTCAATACGGGAAACAATAAACTTTCATCGGCAAGCACGATGGCAGTACGTTCCGGTTTGAAATTGCCTTCAGACAGCAAGTTCGCCAAAATATTCCCCGCCGTTTTCGCCTGTGATTCGCGGTCGGCCACGCCGATGATAGAAACAATGCGTTCAGGATCATCGATCAGACTGTCTACCTGCGATATATCGTTGCCTGCATTGAACGGTTCATTGCGATATTTTCGATAGAAATGCCCCGCCTCCTGAGCGTTGTTTTCCGTAAAATAGGTATCCATATCCCAGAAGAACTGTGCGCATTGTGTGCTGAACAGATTCATGATCTCTTTTTCCGAATTGGTCAGCGCATTGAACCCTGCAAACACGATCCGCTTCCATGAGATACGGCAGGAATTAGTGTGAATATTTTCCACAGCCCTGCGGAAAGCCTGGCCTTGCGTACAACTGTTTTTGGATGCCAATGCTGCATGGAACGCATCGTACAACTCGGGAAGCACCGCCCGGATTCCGTCATATGCCTGAACATGCACCGATGATGCGATCTTTTCAATATCACTTCTCCCCCATTCTTCAAGCGCGGCTGTTTCGGTAAGTGCTGCAAATAACTGCCTGCAGTCGGCAAGATTTGCATCGATATCGTCAAATTCACGTACAACAAGATTACCCCATTCATAGAATTGAGCAAACGTGTTCGGGATGCCGCATCGGGTGAATTTCGGCTGATCGGTCACGACCTTAAAAAGTTCGCATACTGCACCGAACCGGTCGATCACGGGAATACCCGCCAAATGAGCGGCAAAATCCTCAATGGAATAGATCTTCGGCACCCATGATGCCGCGCCGCACTTCGATGCCCACAACTCTTTGAAGTAAACACCTGCGCGACGGGTTGAAAAGATCACCGCCGATGAGAGCGGATCAAACCCCGTATCGTTCTTCAACTTGTCAACGACCTGCTCAATGAACGACGGCATGTTATGCTCCTTCCGTCACGGCAAACGGCTCAGCCGGCCTGTCTTCTATATACCAAATATGACCGCTGATCTCGGTATAGCCTGCAGCTTTCAAAGCCTCCATATACGTTTGAACTTGTTTGGTATAGCCGGTGTGTTTTACCGTTTCATACATACCGGTTTTATAGTCTATCACCACAACCCGATCGCCCTGAAAAACGACCCGGTCAGGCCTAAAAATTGCGCCGTTGAAAGCTATATCGCGTTCCGTTTCCGATTTGGTCGAGAACCAGCGGCGTATATCGTCATTACCGGTGATCAAATCGGTAATCTTCAGACGATACGGCTCGAAATCAGCTTCTTCCAATTTCCCTTCATACACGGCAAAACGCACCGCATCAGCCACATCATCAATGGTGCCGACCCTGCTCAGTATATCGTGGAGAATGATACCGTGATTTACGCGCTCTGCCTGCTCGCCTTCTTCCAAACGCCATAATTGATGCGCTCTTCTGCGTATCGATACGCGCGAACGCCATTCTTTCGTGATAAACTGCGGACGGATGAGCGTATCGGCAGTACTATCACTGTGAAACGGCTTCATCTCGCCGTAAGCAAATTTCGCGTGATCCGTTATAGGAGCTGTAGACGGGATATCCTTACAACAGGCCGTAATGAGATGCGAGGTTTTCTCGATCACACCTTTTTCCACGGCTTCTTTATGGTCTTTCCTGTCGGTCAAAACGATCAATACGCGCATTGCTCGCGTAAACGCCACATATAACAGGTTCAAATTGTCCAAATAACTCTTTTTAAGTTCGGCAGCGTAGTCATCACTGAAAACACTTTCTTCGATGCCTTTGCTCAATGCTATCAACGAATCGCCGTCGTTTCCGTTTAGCGCTTTATCGGCTTTCACCCATATCTGCGGCGTCTTCTCAAATCCGAGCATCCATGATTCGGCTACGATCACCGCGGGATATTCCGCACCTTTCGATTTATGAACGGTCAACACCGATACGGCATCGATACCTTCCGTGACCGGCATATACAACGATTCTTTGTTCTCGTCCCACCATCGCAAGAATCCCGCACTGTCGGCGCAAGAATCCTGAATGAATCCGAGCATATGATTTAAAAGCGATGCCAGATACCCCTGATATGCTCCGTTCTCAATAGTTTGGAGCCTGAATCTGCGGATGATCATCTCCGCCGCTTCATAGACAGGCATATTCTTTATATGGTGCAATTCGGAAATGTTGTTGTACAGTTCGGACAGTATATCTTTCAACGGCTCCGGGGTAATCCGCCTATCGTTTGCCGACCGATCCGCAATATCCGCCAAGAGCTTCGTCGCATGAGCGGATATCTTCGGCAGATAGAAATGCAGCATCTGCATCAACGCAGCTCCGTTGCCCGGATCAAAAGCATAGCGCATCGCGTTGATAACGAATAAAACTGACGGTTCTCTAGCCAGTAATAAAAACTCGGGCGATACGACCGGTATGCCTTCCGAGAAAAGAAATTCAGTGATAGCGGCGCCTGTCTTATTATTGCGGACGAGAATAGCAATATCGCCGTAGTTGAAATTCTTCTCGCGTAATGTCGAAATATGATATGCCAACGCTGCTGTGACGATCTCGTTTGTATCCCATGCATCGATCTGAACATACCCGGGATTTATGTTTGTGGTCTGTTGCGACAGGGCTTTATATATATCCTGCAACTCTGCATGCGCAACCGGTGTTTTTACACAAGCAGCATTAAAAAACGCATTGTTGAAATCCACGACCGCAGGGGCTGATCGGAAATTGCTCTCAAGGTTCTTTTTATGCACATCCTGTCCTGATCCCGCCCGTATGGTTTGAGCCGCATCACGGCGGATAAGCGAAACGTCTCCGCCTCTGAAACGGTAGATCGCCTGTTTTCCGTCGCCGACGGCCAATCCGGTGCCGTTTTTTGAGATACATTCGCTGATAAGCGGTAAGAAATTTTCCCATTGCCGGTTGGATGTGTCCTGAAATTCATCAATGAATATATGCGAATATCGTTCTCCTATACGCATGTAAATAAAGGGGACGGGATTATCTTTCACGATCTCATGTACCAATTGCCCGAAATCGGAAATAGGTATGATCTGATTCTGCTTTTTATATTGTTCCATTTCACTTGCGAGGTAATTCAGCAACATGCCCCCGTATATATGATTCAATAATGCTTCAGCGCCTAAGGCAAGCGGCGCATGGGCTTGATAATAGCCGATCGTTTGTATGCGTATGGCATCCAATGCTTCGAATATTTCCTCGAACCTGCCTTTTATGGAACTGTCTTTTTTGATCCACGGCACTTCTTTACCTTCATCGGGATCCACACGCTTCCCCGGTTTGAATGATAAAATTGCATCATCGTTTTGAATTTTATTGAAATATCCGGCTATCCCGCTATCGCCGTACGAGAAATCAACCGTTTGCAAGCCGTGATCTTCATATAAGCCGGAAAAGGCATGGCCGTATTCTTTCATGTCACCGCGGAACTTATTTACGATAGCCCAAAGCTTGCGAACATCGTCAACGCTGAAGTGTATGTTGCGCTGAAATGCGTCATCTTCAAAAAGGCTCATTCCGGATCTATGTATCACGGGGGTAATATCCCATCCGGCTTCTTCTTCGATCTGCTGTTCGATGAATGTCGTAATGACCGTTGTGATATCTTCCGAGCCGGCAGTGCCTGCGCGTGAAAGCAGCATATCAATGGTCTTCGAAAGAAGCGCTTTCGGCATCATATCGATCTCGAAACGCAACGGCAGGCCAAGCTCTCGTGAAAACGTGCGGATTATCTTCATAATAAAACTGTCAATAGTAGACACTGCAAAATCAGAATATCCGTGAAGGATAGCGGTCAGCACCGTTTGCGCCTTTGCGGTCAGTTCGGCCGCCGAGATAGTAAGGTGCGCACACAGTTCACGCTGTAACGGAAGGGTTTTATCTGTAACGGGTTGCCTGGTAAGATTACTGAGCGTGGCAATGATACGCTCTTTCATTTCTCCTGCCGCTTTATTGGTAAACGTTACGGCGAGTATTGCCCCGTAAGCTGTGGGTTCTTTCAAGGCGATCATAAGATAATCCCGTACGAGCGTATAGGTTTTTCCGGATCCTGCAGAAGCGTTATAAAGAATGAAAGACATCACACACTCCCTTTATATTCATAGCGAACACAAACAAAACGAGCGGAGAACTCAGTCCTACTTTTCCCGGAGAAGGGAATTGTCCATTAACACTCGGATCGTTTTCACTTTTTTCTTTTTCAACTATTCTTCTGTCTGCAATACTATAACATCTT
>CAZIJP010000090.1:0-10681 GCA_964539615.1 uncultured bacterium | reverse complement strand
CCGCTTTAGCCGATGTAGTGCTTCCGGCATGTACCTATGCGGAAAAAGAAGGAACGTTTACCAATACCGAGCGTCGTGTTCAACGCGTACGCGCGGCCATCAAACCGATAGGTGAAAGTAAACCTGACTGGCTGATTCTGAAAGAGATGATGGAAATACTCGGATACAAGAACACTTTTAACAGCGCATCGGAAATAATGGATGAGATCAATACGATTACTCCGTCATACGGCGGAATTACGTATGATCGTTTAGAAACAGAGACATTACAGTGGCCGTGCCCAACCAAAGATCATAAGGGCACACCTATTCTGCACAAGGAGAAATTCACTCGCGGATTAGGTTTATTTAAACCCGCAGAGTATACCCCGAGCGCAGAACTTCCCGATGCAGATTATCCTTATATTCTTACGACGGGACGTATACTCTATCAGTACCATACACGCAGCATGACAGGGCGTGAAGCAGGGCTTACGAAGATCTCGGGTAAATCGTTTATTCAGATTAATCCTGAGACTGCTGCAAAATTTGATGTGCGTGACGGTGACAATGTGGTTGTTACTACACGTCGCGGCGAAATTACTGTAGCGGCGGTAGTAACCGACAAAGTAGTGCCTGAGGTCATGTTCATGCCGTTCCATTATGAAGAAGGTTCGGCAAACAGGCTCACTATCAATGCCGTTGATCCCGTTGCGAAAATACCTGAGTTCAAAGTGTGCGCTTGTAAAATAGCAAAAGCTAAATAACAACCGGAGACTTATCAATGAATACGGCTCCTTTGTTC
The DNA here is from genome assembly GCA_964539615.1 of uncultured bacterium. GTDB lineage: Bacteria > Macinerneyibacteriota > Macinerneyibacteria > Macinerneyibacteriales > CAYRFE01 > CAYRFE01. The sequence continues at coordinate 9,897 of CAZIJP010000090.1, read as the reverse complement.
GGCAGTGTTGCGATCCTTGCGGGGGGGAAATCCTCCCGCATGGGATTTGATAAACAATTACTCACTGTTAATCAGAGGAGCCTTATTGAAATCACCATAAAGAAATTGCACGAAATTTTCAACGATATCATTATCGTAACTGCTACGCCGCATTATTACCAATCGATGTCCGTAACGACTGTTTGCGATAATTATCCTGATATGGGTCCGCTTGCAGGGATTGAAGCAGCACTATCGGTAGCTCGTTCCGAGTATCTTTTTGTCATGGCGTGTGATATGCCGAATTTTTGCGCAGAATATGCACTCAAGATGCAACACCTCATAGTATCTGCCGGTAATCCCGATACTTGCATTACTAAGCACGGTGACTGGATAGAGCCGTTCCATGCGTATTACGGCAAATCGTCATATAAGCAATTATCATATGATCTCAGCCATCAAAAGGGTTCCATTTTTTACTTTCTCAAATCGGTAGATACACTCTATGTTGACGAGCATATTGCGCGGGAGTATAATCCTCGCATGGATATGTTTGCCAATCTCAATACACGCCACGATTACGAAGCATATCTGCAAAAAACACTCGGATAACGAAAGGCAATATTTTTATGGATACCATGAAAACAGTGCCGATTCAACGATATGACAATGCAGTATTTTCTAAGCTTGACGATATGGTTATTATTGAATATGCGCTTCAGGTGTATGTCAACGGTGAATCGTTTGTGCGGCTTATCTGTTCGCCTGTAAACCTTGAGGAATTGATAACAGGTTTTTTGTTTTCAGAGCGAATAATTGACGCATGTGGCGACATTCTTTCGATTGATACTGATATCGAAACGGGAATTGCCCGGGTGAAAATCATTGACATTGCAATGAAACGTTTTTCTGCTACTACAGAGAGAATGCGCACAATTACCACAGCGCTCGGAAAACAGGAGAGTGTCTCGTATTCTTTGGATGTGATCGGTGATGATAGTTACGGTGACGTAACATTTTCAAAAGAAACACTATTGGATTGGGTACGAGAGTTTGGCACGATGTCGGATGTTTTTCAAAAGACCGGTGCAGTGCACAGCTCGGCATTGTATACGGAGAGCGGATGTGTTGCTTTTTTTGAAGATATCGGTCGGCACAATGCGATCGACAAGATCATTGGATTTGTGCTTCGCAACGGATTGTCGTTTGAACGGGCGGCAATCATCACCAGCGGGCGTATTCCCCGTGAAATGGTGTTGAAAGCCGTGCGCTGCAAACTTCCCGTTCTGGTATCTGTAGCAGCGACCACCGATAAGGCGATTGAAGCTGCTCAAGCTGTTAACCTTACGCTTATCGGATTCGTACGCGGCAGGAAAATGAATATCTACGCTGCGCCTGAGAGAATATTATAAGCGCTTCTTTTAGACAGTAAGAATAATTGAAATACATCAATATTGGAACATAGACGCATATCAATATAGATTGTGCGGTTATAAATAAATTTAACAGTTAAAAATTGATCAATCCTCATCCAGCTTTTTTTTGTATCTAATGTGACTATTATGTTAACTTATTACTATAATATTACTTACGAGATGAACGCAAAAAAAACAGGATATGTTGTCATCATGAAACAGTAAAGATATTGACAAGGTCATTTGTTTTGATATAGTTCGATGCGTTCGGGAAAGCATATGGTTTGAAAAAATATATTAGAGGAGGATGTATGGAAGCAAAAATGGTAAAACTCACTATCGACGGTATCGACGTTGAAGTGGAAGAGGGTACGAGTATTCTTGATGCAGCGAAAAAAGTCGGCAGAAACATCCCGACCTTGTGTTATCACGAAGATCTTCCCGCTACCGCAGGCTGCGGTATCTGCGTGGTCGACATCAACGGACGTCATGTGCGCTCATGCTGCACCCCGGTATCGCCGAATCAGAAGATCGTCACCAACACCAAAGAATTGCGTAAAGAACGCAAAATGATCCTTGAGCTCATTCTTTCCAACCACAATGTTGACTGCCCGACCTGTTCGGCCAACAATGCCTGCGAACTGCAGGTTCTTTCTAATATGATGGGCGTGGACATGGAAAATCTCCCGTTATTGCTTGAAAAACAACCGCTCGACGAGACCAGCGTGTCCATTGTGCGCGACCCGAATAAATGTATCCTCTGTAATCGTTGCGTAGAAGTGTGCGACAAGATCCAGACCGTTAACGCGCTCACCGTTGCAGGCCGCGGTTTTAATTCATTTATTGACACTGCGTTTAATAAAGGTATGGCCAACAGCCCGTGCGTAAACTGCGGACAATGTATTATTTATTGCCCGACAGGCGCATTGAGTGAAAAAAGCCATGTTGAATCAGTTTGGCAGGCTATCCTTGATCCGGAAAAACATGTTATCGTGCAGGAAGCTCCGTCTATCCGCGCGTCTATCGGCGAGGAATTCGGCATGGAGATCGGCACCGTTTCTACCGGCAAAATGTATGCCGCATTAAAAACACTCGGGTTTGACGCAATATTTGATACCAACTTCAGCGCCGATCTTACCATCATGGAAGAGGGTACGGAAGTTATCAGCCGTGTTGTATCGGGCGGTAAACTGCCGGTCATCACATCTTGTTCGCCGGGTTGGGTAAAATTCATGGAAACATTCTTCCCTGATCTTGCTCATCACGTATCGACCGCTAAATCACCGCAGCAGATGATGGGTGTTATCGCTAAGACCTATTATGCAGAAGAAAAGAAAATTGATCCATCAAAAATAGTATCAGTTTCCATCATGCCGTGTACTGCAAAGAAATTTGAGGCGCAACGTCCTGAAATGCGCGATTCCGGTTATCAGGATGTAGATTACGTTCTCACTACCCGTGAATTCGTGAAAATGATGAAAGAAGCCGGCGTTGATCTGAAAACCGTAAAAGAAGACACCGTTGATCCGATGCTTGCTGAATACACTGGCGCCGCTACCATTTTCGGCGCAACCGGCGGCGTTATGGAAGCTGCTCTTCGTACTGTTTATGCTGTCCTTTCCGGTAAGGAAATGGGCAATGTGGAGATCACTCCTGTCCGCGGTATGAAAGGCATCAAGGAAATGTCCGTTACTGTTCCTCTGAAAGACGGCGGCGAACTGCCTGTTAAAGTTGCTGTCGCTCACGGCCTCGGCAATGCACGCCAGCTGCTTGAAAAAGTTCGCGAACAATTGGCAACGACCGGCAAGAGCGAATATACCTTTATCGAGATCATGGCTTGCCCGGGCGGATGTGTAGGCGGAGGCGGTCAGCCGCGTAACAGCACCTTTGCAAAACGCGCACGCAGAGGTTTGGGGCTGTATCAGGAAGACCATGATCTGCCTCAGAACAAACGTTGTTCACATCAGAATGAAGCTGTCAAACGTATCTATGCTAAATTCCTTGGTTCAGCCGGTTCCGAGAAAGCGCATCACCTGTTGCACACCAATTATGTAAAACGCAGCACTATAGATGGGCAGAGCATGGGCGAAGTAACCCATAAGCACTGAACAGCAGAATAAATAAACAAAGGACATGCTCACCGTACATTCGGGCATGTTCTTTGTTCAAACTCATGAGTAAGTAGGAATGCATCTCCTTACGTGAAAAAAGGAGGCACTATGGACACCGGTTTTATCGACCATCAAAAGATCTATGATTATCTGAAAAACACAAAAGCTCCGGACGACAAAGAAGTGCGCGATATTCTTACGCATGCGCGCGAAATGAAGGGTATCAGCTTTGAAGAGGCCGAGCGGCTTCTCATGATCGAAAGCGACGATCAACTGCATGAGATACTTGAAACGGCGCGTTATATCAAAGAAGAGATCTACGGTCGGCGTCTTGTGTTGTTTGCTCCGTTGTATGTTTCCAATTTATGCAATAATGAATGCCTCTACTGCGCATTCCGCCGCAGCAACAAATATATTCCCCGCAGGACGCTCACACTCGATGAGATCCGCCATGAAACGGAAATGCTTGTCAAAGAAGGGCATAAACGCGTTTTGCTTGTTTCGGGCGAAGGACTGGGTGAAGATGCGCTGGAGTATTCTCTGAAGGCCATCGAGACCATCTATTCCGTTAAGATAGGCAACGGCGAGATCCGCCGTATCAACATCAATATTGCTCCGTTATCGGTAGAAAGTTTCAAACGTCTGAAGGCTGCCGGTATCGGTACGTATCAATTGTTTCAGGAGACCTACCATTATGACACGTATAAAGAAATGCATCCGACAGGACCGAAATCCATATATCTCAATCATCTTACCGCTATGGATAAAGCCATGGAGGGCGGCATAGACGATGTGGGCGTAGGGATACTTTTCGGCCTGCATGATTACCGATTCGAACTTATGGCGCTCATGCAGCATATTCGCCATCTTGAAGAAAAATTCGGCGTAGGGCCGCACACCATTTCAGTGCCGAGACTTGAGCCTGCTACCGGTTCAGACGTAGCAGCAAATCCTCCGCATGCCGTATCCGATTGGGATTTCAAAAAGATCATTGCGATATTACGTATCACCGTTCCGTACACGGGCATGATACTTAGCACACGGGAAGATGCCCATATGCGTACCGAAGCATTGTCGCTGGGAATTTCACAGATCTCTGCCGGATCGAAAACCAATCCGGGCGGTTATTCGGAGACAGAATCAGCCGAACAATTCTCGCTGGGTGACCACCGCACGCTTGATGAGGTTATCAATGATATCGTGCATCAAGGCTATATCCCATCGTTCTGTACAGGCTGTTACCGCATGGGACGTACGGGGCAGGATTTCATGGACCTTGCAAAACCGGGTCTGATAAAACAATACTGCCTGCCGAACGCGCTTACGACCTTCAAAGAATATCTCATCCATTACGGCAAGCCGTCTACTCAGAAAGCAGGCGATGCATTGATCGAAAAAATGATAGCGGATATTCCCACCGCCGAAGTGCAAGCCACGACAAGAGATTTCCTCAAACGACTTGAAAAAGGCGAAAAAGATTTATATCTGTAAAATTATATTCCCGTAGGGGCAATTCATGAATTGCCCTTACGTTAATGAATCAAAACAGGGGCATGGGGACAACGTCCCCATTATAGAACATTCTAAGCCCCTTCCGATTTCTCGGAAGGGGTTTGGGGATGGCACAAGACGAAAACGGATTGTTAGTATGGAATTAAAAAAAGGATTATACCTATGAATATACTTTCTGCAATCGACCGCATCGATCGTCTCCGCGAAAACCCGAATATTGATGATATCCGTTGGTTCCTCGTTGACGCAACAACTGACGATCTCGCCGTGATGTATCGTGAGGCCGACCGTATTCGCAAGGAACTTGTCGGCGATAAGGTGCATTTGCGGGCTATTCTGGAAATCTCCAATCATTGCCGTAGGGAATGCCTTTACTGCGGTATCAATTGTAAGACCGACGGAGTGGAACGCTACCGTATTCCGCCCGAAGAGATCGTTGTGATCAGCAAGGATATTTACAATAAAGGTTATCGTACGCTCGTCATTCAGTCGGGCGAGGATATGTTTTACACTGCCGAAATTTTAGCCGACGTCATACGCGGTATCAAAAAAAATGCGCCGGATATGGCCATCACATTATCGGTCGGCGAACGCGATGAAGCCGCGTATCGGATGTGGTTTGAAGCGGGGGCAGACCGTTACCTTCTGAAACACGAGACATCCGACCGCGACCTGTATCATAAGCTGAACCCGGGAATGAGCTTCGATGATCGCATCAAGTGCCTGAATACGTTGCATGCCATAGGATTTCAAATCGGCAGCGGTATCATGATCGGGCTGCCGGGGCAGACCCGTGAAAGCATTGCAGGGGACATTCTCTTATTCAAAACGCTGCAGACCGACATGATCGGAGCCGGGCCGTATATTCCCGTACCGGGGCAGCCCACCGAGTGGAGCGAGCACGACCGCGAGGATATCACCTACCGCGTGCTTGCGCTCAACCGCATCGTGAACGGTGACGTGCATCTGCCGGCCACCACGGCATTGTCAACCTTAGCCGAGGATCAGGCGCGGTTACTCGCACTGCAACGCGGCGCAAATATCGTGATGCCCAACGAGACGCCTGCGCAATACCGCAAACTCTATACGATCTACCCGAATAAAAAGCGCACCGAGGCATCGGCAGCCACGTCGTTTTTGGATAATCTTGAAAAATTGCTTGCCACGATCGGCAGGCCGATATCGTTCGAACGGGCGGATCATGTGAAACGATAAAAAACGAATACTTCACGTAGACGAATATAGTGTAGAATTATACATATTGAATAATATTTTGATAAGAAAGGGTACGGGAAATACTATGCGATGCTTAATATTAATCTGTTTTATGATAGTGTTTGTTGCTGATATATACTCAATCTATATCATAGACTCTACTGGAAAAATAATTAATCGAGATTTTGTATCTTATGCTAGTGATATTCATTATCGCAATGCTCGTTACTTTTCTGAAGGATTGTTGGTAATTGAAACAGAAAATGGAATTACAATGATTAATAACAGATTTCAGAAAGCATTTAATGTTTGTTTTTCTGATATTGGTATTATGACGAATGGACTTGCCTATGCAAAACAATTAAATCAAATAAATAATAATTATAATGGTTTATATGGATTTATTAACTATGTGGGAGATTTTATAATAGAGCCGCAATATAAAGCAGCTATGCCGTTTTCGGATGGTTTGGCTGCAGTACAAAACACTGATAGTCTTTTGTGGGGATTTATTTCAAAGACGGGAGAGTTAGTTATTCAATTCGACTATGATAAGGTATATCCATTTAGTGAAGGCGTAGCTGTTGTATACAAAAAAGATAGTGGATATCAAGTCATTGATGTTCGAGGATCTCCTGTTTTTTCTTTTCCTGATAATATTGTTCCATATTTCGGAAGATTAAACAATTATTTATCTATTTTTAAAGAAGGATTATTGCCTGTGAAAATAAAGGAGCAGCTGGGCTATATTGATGTAATTGGCAATATTGTGTTTAAAGGTGATTTTAAAGATATAGGGTGTTTTTCAGAAGGGCTTGCCCCTTTTATAAAAGATAAAAAAAATTCTTTTTTTTCAGGATATTTTAACTATTCAGGAAAGATAGTATATGTTTATAAAAATGGATATGTTTGTAATTTTAATGACAATCGAGCATTGGTAATTGTTGTTGAAAATGGACGATCATCAAAAGGATTTATTATTGATCATAATTGGTTGGTTGTGGGTACTACATTTGAGCTCCATGGTGAAGTTTCCAATCCAATATTTAATGAGGGCATGCTGATAATTGACTATGTAAATTGAGATAATTAAGAGATTAATTCTATTAATATCAATCAAATTTTTTAAATTAATAAAAGTAAATTATCTCCAAATGCCGAGGCCTGCCAATTTATGTATATTCCTTCCTTTGCCACATGTTCATAACTCCATTTCTCAATCCCTTCGTATCACGTATATTTTCTTTCAGCATGGTGTTGACAAGTCGATTCTCAACGGCTATAGTCCGATGTGTTCAAGCAAACATAACGAACAAGGAGGAATATATGGGTATCATGAACATGGGAATGCCGAAAAACGAGCATATGTATTCATATGCACCGGGTTGCGGCGAAAGGGCCAAGATCGAAGAAGCCATCAAGAAGATGGAAAGCGAGCAGATCGAGATCCCGTTGATCATCGGCGGGAAAGAAGTGAAGACCGGTACTCTCGGTAAATGCGTAATGCCCCACGATCACAAGCACGTTCTTGCCACCTATCATATGGCCGGTAAGGAAGAAGTGGCTATGGCCATCGAGGCATCCGCAAAAGCCAAACAGGAATGGGAACGCATGCCGTGGGAAGACCGCGCCGCAATCTCCATGCGTGCCGCCGAACTCCTTTCCAAAAAATACCGCTATGTGATAAATGCCGCTACCATGCTCGGGCAGAGCAAGAACGTATTCCAGGCTGAAATAGACTCAGCATGTGAATCGATCGATTTTCTCCGCATGAATGCGTATTTCATGCAGGAAATATACAAGATGCAACCTCTCTCAGAAGAAGGTATGATCAACCGTTTGGAATACCGCCCGCTTGAAGGGTTCATCTTTGCGGTCACGCCGTTCAACTTTACAGCTATCGGCGCGAACCTGCCGACTTCTTGCGCTATCATGGGCAACACGGTCATCTGGAAACCCGCTACCACGTCTCTCTTGTCAAACTATTATCTTATGAAAGTGTTCATGGAAGCAGGATTCCCTGCCGGCGTCATCAATTTTGTACCGGGCCCCGGCTCAAAGGTCGGCGGTATGGTGCTTCCGCATAAAGATCTCGCAGGTATTCACTTCACCGGTTCAACGGGAGTATTCAATGATATGTGGAAAACGATCGGTGACAATATCGATGCTTACCGTTCATATCCGCGACTTGTCGGCGAAACCGGCGGAAAAGACTTTGTTATGGTGCATCCGACCGCTGACGTTGATATGGTGGCAACTGCACTTGTCCGCGGAGCGTTTGAATATCAGGGACAGAAATGTTCCGCTGCTTCCCGTGCCTATATCCCGAAATCACTTTGGCCGAAGATCAAAGACCGCATAGGCGCATTCCTCGGCGAGATCACCATGGGCGATACCCGTGACATGTCGAATTTCGTGAACGCCGTCATCGACGAAAAAGCGTTTGATTCCATCATGGGATATATCGATGCTGCACGCAATACCAACGATGCGCAGATCATCTTCGGCGGAAAGGGCGACAAATCGACCGGTTACTTTATCCAGCCGACGCTTATTGAAGCAAAGACGCCGCATTTCCTCACCATGGAAGAAGAGATCTTCGGACCGGTGCTCACCGCGTATGTATATGACGACAATAAATTCGAAGAAACATTGAAGATCTGTAACGAGACCTCTCCGTATGCGCTTACCGGCGCCATCATTGCGAACGATCGCAACGCTGTTACAAAAGCGTTCAACGAACTTCGTTTTGCCGCTGGCAACTTCTACATCAACGACAAACCGACCGGCGCCGTTGTCGGGCAACAGCCGTTCGGCGGTGCGCGCAAATCCGGTACAAACGATAAAGCGGGATCGTATCTTAACCTGCTTCGCTGGACCTCACCGCGTACGATCAAAGAGAACCTCAATGCGCCGACCCATTACGCATACGAATTCCTCAAACGCGACGATTATCATTCAAACCGTAAAGATAAATGATCCTCGTGCCGTGACCGTTTCTGCAACCGCCCTTCGGGGCGGTTTTTTTTAACGGGATATAGGACAGGGAGAAACGGTGTTACGGCGAAATATTTTCATGAAATGAAGCGATATTTTTGTAGAGACATCCGATCCGGACGTCTTTTTTATTTTTATGAGGTGATGTTAAAATTGATATATGTTATTTGATATTCAAAAAAACGCAAAAAACGGTTATACTGAATTTGTAACGAAAGGATACCAGTATGGACCGTATCGAAAAAGATCCTTTAGGCGAAATGGCGCTGCCTTCCGAAGCGTATTACGGAATTCAAACAGCACGAGCCATAGCTAATTTTCCATTGTCTGGATACCGACTTCATACATCATTCATCACGGCGTATGCCTATGTGAAAAAGGCCTGTGCATTGACCAATAAAGATACGGGGTTTTTATCTGCCGAAAAAGCCGATGCGATCGTTACCGCTTGTGATGAGGTCATTGCCGGAAAATGGCACGATCACATCATCGTTGATGCATTTCAGGGCGGGGCAGGCACTTCCGCAAACATGAACATGAATGAAGTGATCGCCAACCGGGCAGGGGAATTACTCGGCGGCACCGTCGGCGTTTACGATAAAATTCATCCGCTTCACGATGTGAACATGCATCAATCTACCAATGACACGTTCCCGACGGCGTTACGG
>CAZIJP010000089.1:0-10799 GCA_964539615.1 uncultured bacterium | reverse complement strand
TCTCCGTTCTAGTATATTAATGTATCACAAGGAGGAACTATGAAAAAGATTCTGAAGTGGGGTGTGCTTATCGGGCTGACGGTGGTCGTGCTTCTTGTAGCAGCCGCTGTGGTTGCCATATTGACCATCAACAAAGATATGGTCGCAAAACAAATGGAAAAATCCTTGAACCGCAAGGTCACCATAGGCGCTATAAAAGTGTCGATATTTTCAGTTGTATCCGGTATCGATGTTGAGAACGTCCGCATTTCAAATCACAAAAAACCGGAACGCATAGCTGAGATGAAAGAAGTGACCGACAATGATCTCTTTGTTTCATTGAAAGCATTTCGCTTCAAGTTGAAATTCGGGTCGCTTTTAAAAAAGAAATTTGAGCTTACCGAGCTCACGTTGTATGAACCGAAAGCTTTTATCGTGCGATATCCCGACGGTTCTTTGAACATTTCCGATCTTATGCAGGCCAAGCCAAAAGAAGAAACGGAAAAACAACCGGTTGAAAAAAAAGGTCCTACAAAACCATTAAGTGCAGATGATTTGCCGGTTTCCATCGCGATCGGAAAAATCGGCGCAGAAGATGGCTCATTGTCTTTTTATGATGTTCGTACGGGGCAAAATATTTCAGTTTACGGCGTGACAATGTTGATCCATGACATTGCCATCAATCCGAAAATGCTCGAAAAAGAAGATCAGGTGAAGATCACGATCCGTGCAGGAGTGAAGACGGTCGGCACCGTACGGACTGAAAGTGTGAAATCCTTTGATATCACTTTTGCCGTTGACGGGATCGTTAAACCGTTCGATCTGACCACACGCCTTTTGAATCCTGAGATATCGCTTACCGCCGGATCGCCGAAAGGTATGATCACCGGCCTACAGATATTCGAATCTATGAAAAACGTGCAGGCTCTTGAGAAATACTGCGGTCGTTTATCATTTTTAAAAGATGAGCTTGTATGGGCTGACGCAAAGGTCGGCATCTGGTATAAAGAGAACACGGTCAAACTTTCCGACGGTATAATTAAAACCGATGACGGGAACATTTCCTTCAACGGCGCCGTGAACACTGCAAGCAAGGCGATCGATCTCAACACCGGCGTGATCCTTGCTGATAAACACAAAGAATCAATTAAAAAAGGCGTTACCGATCAAGTCGGAAAAGGGATAAAATCGTTAAAGCTTGATAAATATCTCAAGCCTGAAGATGTGGCTGAGACCGCCATGAAATATGTCCTCAATGAAAAAGGGCAGATCGAACTTGTGTTTGAAGTGAAGGGAACGATGTCCAAACCCTCCACGACGCTTGTTACGCCGAAGCTTCCGACATCGGATGAATTGGTAAAAGATGCTTCAAAGTCGGTGCAGAATCTTGTTAAAGACGCAGCCCAAAAAGAAGTCGACAAGCAGACCGATAAACTGAAAAAGGACGCAACGGACAAACTGAAAAATTTGATCAAATAACTCTTTTTGAGAACGGTGAAAACCGTTCTCTTTTTTTTCTTTTAGAGTGATATATTCAAAACAAGGTGTATTAAAAATTCATTGCAATTTACTGATATTCGGATATAGTATATGTAGTTGTTACGGATTATGAAAATACAGATAAACGGAGAAATGGATGCAAAAGCCGAAACAGAACGATATCGACCGGTTCAATGACGAACTAACGCTCAGTAAAGAATACAGTTTGGTATTGTTTCAAAAGTCACGCACGCCGCTTATAGTCATGGATTCGCTTACTTACCGATATATCGATTGCAATGAAGCTGCAGTGAAAATATACGGGTATCATTCAAAAGAAGACGTGTTGAATAAAACACCTCTTGATGTATCTGCGCCGGTGCAATATGACGGCAGAACAGCTGAAGCGGTTGCCCGGGAAAAGATAGAAATCGCATTGCGTGAAGGTGAAATATTTTTTGAATGGCGCCACAAAAGGCCTTCCGGCGAAGAATGGGATGCTGAAGTGCATCTTATGGCGTTTGAATTTTCCGGCAGAAAAATGTTGCAATTCAGTCTTCTCGATATTTCCGAACGGAAACAATCACAATTTAAATTTCAGGAAGCATACGACACCTATCGAGGCATGCTCAACAGCATTACCGAAGCGGTGTATATTCAGGATGAATACGGAAGATTTCTCGATGTGAATCATGCTGTGGAAGTATTCTACGGGTATCCGCATGATTATTTTATCGGAAAATCACCCGAGTTCCTTTCAGCTCCCGGGAAAAATGATATATCTCACGTCATTGTATGTCTGAAAAAAGCATACGGCGGAGAACCGCAGCAGTTTGAATTTTGGGCAATGCGGAAAAACGGTACCATCTTCCCCAAAGAAGTGACCGTTGCGCCGTGTATGTATTTCGGAAAAAAAGCCGTAATTGCTGTTGCTCGTGATATCACCGAACGTAAAAATGCAGAGGAAGAACAAAAAAAACTTCAAAATCAGCTCCAACAAGCCATGAAGATGGAAGCGCTGGGGCGGTTGGCAGGCGGTATCGCCCATGATTTCAATAATCTTCTCACGGCAATCATCGGTAATGCCACGTTGGCTGCATTGCAAACGGATAAATCTCTTCCTGTTTTCGGGAAGATCAACGAGATACGAAAAGCAGCAGAAAGCGCCGCATCGCTTACCCGTCAATTACTGGCTTTTTCACGCAAACAGATGGTCGAACCGAAACTGGTAAATATCGATGACCTGTTGAGTGTGGTAAGCGAAATGTTACGACGTGTTATCGGTGAAGATATCATTCTTGATGTGCGCCGCAGTAATAAACCGGTTACCTGTATAGCCGACCAAGCGCAATTTGAACAGATCATTCTTAATCTTGCCGTCAATGCCCGTGATGCGATGCCCAACGGCGGGAAGATCGTGATAGAGACCGATATCGTGATCCTTGACCATCATTATTGCCATGAACATCCGTATGTCAAACAGGGTGAATATGTGATGCTTGCGATCAGCGATACGGGGCATGGTATTTCAAAAGAAAACATGAAACATATCTTTGAACCGTTTTTCACGACAAAATCATTAGGGCATGGCACAGGTCTCGGACTTGCCACGATATACGGAGCTGTAAAACAAGCAGGCGGTTCGATAGAAGTGTATTCGGAGGAAGGTATCGGCACAACGTTCAAGATGTATTTACCGTTCATACCGGGCACACCGGTAGATGTTGTCTCCGAACCGATAAAAGACGATATAATCGGTGGGAATGAAACGATCCTTCTTGTTGAGGACGAACCAGCCGTACGTGAATTTACCATTTCCTTTTTGAAGGAAATCGGGTATACCGTTATTCAGGCGGCATCAGGCGAAGCTGCATTAAAAGAACTGGCGAATTTTAACGGAAAATTGGATTTTGTGCTTTCCGATGTCGTGATGCCGGGGATGAACGGAAAAGAACTTGTGGAAAAAATAGTGCAAAAATTCCCGAAGGTGAAAATATTATATGCATCCGGCTACACGCGCAACGTGATCGCACACCACGGCATTATTGAAGAAGGTGTGAATTTCATAGGGAAACCCTACACTCCTCATTCCTTAGCGGCAAAGATACGCTCACTGCTCGATGCAAAACCATAGGAGGCGAAGCCATGAACGGGAAAACATGGGTTTACATGTTGTTTCTCGGGTTGCTGCTGACCCCGGTTCTTTTCTGTGAATCTTTAAAGATACGCGTGACCGATTATCCCCCTCAATATAGTAAATCCGCCACAGGACAATGGACAGGTCTTGACGTAGAGATCACGGAGGCGATCCTTAAAGATGCGGGTATAACGCCCGAATTTGTGGAATTGCCGTGGTCGCGGGCGCTTGCAATGTTGAAAACCGGTGAAGTGGAGATCATGTGCAACCTTTCGAAAACGGCAGAGCGGTCGGAATTTGTCAATTGGGTCGGCCCGGAACGTTTTTCGCAGATGGCGTTGATCGTGTTGAAAAAAGACGTCAATATGAACATTCGGACACTTGATGAACTTATTAAAAAGAGTGATGAGATGAATAAACGAATTGCCGTGCAGCAAAATGCCTTTTACGGGCAGATATTTAAAGACAGGCTTGCAAAAGACACGGCATTTGCCGATCATTTCGTCGTTGTGCCTGAGGCGCAGCAGTTTGCTCCGATGTTGCAAAAAGGTCGTATACTGGGATTTTTCGAAGAGACCACCAATATCAAATATAAGATCAAAAAAGATCCCGTATTTGCAGCTTTTGCTATAAACTCATTTGTAATTTATAAAGAGCCGGTGTATCTGGGTATCTCAAAGAAAGTGCCTGATGCTGTGTTGAAACGCTTACAGCAGTCATATATGAAATTAGAGAACAACGGCGGGTTGGATAAAATAAGGAACAAATATTACTGATCGTTCATTGTTTACCGTATTCACGGCCCGACAGGCTCATACTTCGACAAGCTCAGTATGACGATTTAATAGGCTTATACTTCGGCAGGCTTAGTATGACAAATTTAGGGATCTTTACGGGATGGTATCAATCGTCCTTTATTTATCTTTGCAAAACATTCTCCCTCATGGTATCATAACCGGGTAAAGGAGACACAGTATGCTCTACACACATGCGCGAATCATTACATCAGATCCGAAGAACACTGTCTACGAGGACGGCTACATTGAAGTGCGAGACGGCAAGATACATGATATCGGCCACATGAAAGACCTCAATACGCTCAACATTGCCGGTACTCATGATATGCAGGGTGCGATCATCATGCCCGGCCTTATCAATACCCACACGCATATCCCTATGACCTTGTTCCGCGGTCTTGCAGACGATCTCCCATTGAAAGAATGGCTCGAACGCTATATATGGCCGATGGAAAGCTCGATGATCAATGACGAATTCATACGATACGGTACATTGCTCGGTATGATGGAAATGATCCGTACCGGCACGACCTGTTTCTGTGATATGTATTTTTTTGAGCATTTGATCGCTACAGAAGCGAAGAAAGCCGGTATGCGAGCCGTTCTCGGCAACAGCAATATAGATTTTCCTACACCGCAAGCAAAAACACCTGATGAGGGACTGCGTGTCACCGAATCGTTCATACAGGAATGGAAGGGCGACGATCTCGTAAAACCGATCGTATGCGCACATGCGCCGTATACGTGTTCACCGTCGTTGCTGCATTCCGCTAAAAAGATAGCCAACGATCACAATACGATCTTATCGATACATATCGCCGAGACCGAGATCGAAAAAGATCTTATCCCTGGCAATGACATGGGTGTATCGCCGGTGAAATGGCTTGATGCGATCGGCGTGTTGGACAACCGAACACTCGGTGCACATTGCGTCTGGCTTGACGATGACGATATAGCACTATTCAAAAAGAAAAACGTTAAAGTATCACACAATATTTCCAGTAACCTCAAACTTGCAAGCGGTATAGCCGACGTTACAAAATATAATAAAAACGGTATCACGGTCTCTCTCGGAACCGACGGTGCCGCGAGCAATAATATGCTGAACATGTTCACCGAGATGCGCACGACGGCATTGGTGCAAAAAGGTCATCACCGTGACCCGCTTGCCGTGCCGGCAGAACAAGCATTGCGGATGGCCACCATAAACGGCGCAAAATCTCTGGGTATTGACGCAGTCACAGGAAGCCTTGAGATCGGGAAACATGCCGATTTTATCGTGCTTGATCCTACGTCGCCGTCGCTACAGCCGCTGTATAATCCTGTCTCTCACGCCGTGTATGCGGCCACCGGCAGCGAAGTGCAGTCGGTGTATGTGAACGGCGCATGCTTGTATCACAACGGCGAATTTCTGACGTTGGATGCCCACCGGATAGCAAAAGAGACCGCCGGTATTGCCGATAAAATTCGAAAGGCCTTGCGTACATGAACGTAGTGCGTTATCTAACGGCGCTGGCGACCGTTATTATTTCTTTTTCTCTTCAATTATTGGCCGCAGAACGTATCGTCAGTTTTGCACCGGGGATCACCGACATTGTTATTTCACTCGGCAAAGGCAATGAGCTTGTGGGGATCACGGATTATTGCATAGTTCCCGACGAATATAAAAAGATCCCTCGCGTCGGCGGTTTTTTAGATGCCAATTATGAGCGCTTGATTACCCTCAAGCCGACGATCGTGCTATTGTATGAGGAAAACGTCAAGCTTAAGGAATTTCTTGAAAGCAGGTTCATTCGTATCGTTGCCGTGAGGCATGCCACCCTCAGTGATATTTATACGTCGATCAACGATATCGGTTTTGCTTTGAACGTATCGGATAAAGCGGCAGAACTCAATCAAACAATGCACAAGAAATTGCTTGAGATCGCCATGCGCCACCCTGGATATACGAATCGCAAGAACGTTATGATCGTGGTCGGCCGTGATAAAGGCACGCTGCAGAATATGTACATTGTCGGCAAAGGGGATTTTCTGGAAGAATTGTTGAGCATCATGAATGCCGAAAATGCCTATGAAGGGCAGATACAATATCCTAAGGTCTCGGCTGAATCGGTGATGCATATGAATCCTGATGTGATCATCGAATTCCTGCAGGATATGGTGAGAACACACGGCAAAGATGCGGTCAAAAAAGACTGGCAGCAATATGCGAGAATCCCTGCGGTGAAGAACGGCCGCGTATATGAGGCAGATCCGGATTATGCATTGTTCCCGTCGCCGCGTATCGTGGATATCGCATTGATGCTCGAGCGGTTCATCTATGATTGACGTCGCCTCGTTGTCGGTCACATTGAACGGCGCAGCGATCCTGCACGACATCTCATTTCATATCAACGACGGCGAACTCGCCATAATCGTCGGACCGAACGGCGCCGGCAAATCAACGTTATTAAAAACTATGCTTCATATTCTTCATCCCGCATCGGGAAACGTGGCTTTTAACGGCCGCGATACCGCTTCATTTTCACGGAAAGACATTGCCCGTTTTGCAGCATATTGCCCGCAGATGAAAGAGACGATGCCGCCTATAACCGTGCGGGAATTCCTGTTGCTCTCACGCTTCCCGTATACGGATTATTTCTCGTCCTATACTGCCGATGATCACCGGTTATGCGAATCAGCAGCCGCGTCGTTCGGGTTGACGCCATTTCTCGACCGCAGTCTCGACACGCTCAGCGGAGGGGAATTGCAAAGCGTGATGATAGCGTCTGCGATCGTGCAGGAAACACCGGTGATATTTCTCGATGAGCCGACCGTGTTTCTCGACATGAACCACCGGCAGGAGATTTTCGAGATGCTTTCCGATATTCACCGCACACAAAAAAAGACCATCGTGCTGGTCACGCATTTCATCGATTATGCGCTGAATTATGCCGACAGGATCATTGCAATAAAGCAGGGCGGATTGTTCTTCAACGGTACGCCTGATGAAGCGGTGAAGGCTGATATAGCAACGGGACTTTTTGATACGCCGATCGAGTATTTAAACCACAATGGTAAGTTTGTAACGGTGATACGATGAAGCTGCCGTTTTCGATACGTGCATTTTTTATCATCGCCGCATCGTTTGCTATGATCATTGTTCTTCCTTTTATCGGGCAGACGGTGATATCATTTACCGATATTTGGGACAAAGCTTCGGATAATTATTTCATATTCTGGGACCTGCGTGTGCCGCGCGTGCTGTTTGCTGCACTGATAGGCGCGATCCTTGCTGCAGGCGGGCTTGTTTTTCAATCAATTTTCCGTAACGACCTTGCCACACCGTATACGTTAGGTATCGCTTCTGGCGCATCGCTCGGAACACTTATAGCAATACAATTCGGCATAACGGGCGTGTTCGTTTTTATACCGTATTCGGTGTTTACGGCATTTTGCGGAGCATTTCTTTCCGTAGTGCTTATTCACGGCTTGACCCGGGCAAAGAAGAACATGGGGTTGCAGACAGTGCTTCTTGCAGGTGTGTCGGTGAATTTCCTGTTCAGCGCGCTCATTCTATTTCTGCAATATCTCATGAATCATGCAGATCTTATGTCTGCTGTTCGTTGGATGATGGGCGGGATCGATATATTTGGGTATACGCCGATACTGATGCTCACGCCGTTCCTTATGTTAATTCTTGTGATACTCTATATATACCGCAGGCATTTGGATATTCTATCGCTTGGCGACGAACTTGCTCAAGGACGCGGTGTGGACATCATTCGCACACGGCAGATACTGTTTTTCACGGTGTCGGCAGTGATAGCCGCAGTGGTATCGTTTGCAGGGCCGATCGGGTTTGTGGGGCTTATAATCCCGCACGCTATGAAGATGCTTATCGGGCGCACCCATGCAAAGCTGATACCGTACGTGATGACAGCCGGAGGAGCGTTCCTTGCGCTTGCCGATACGTTTGCACGTACGATCATCGCGCCGGCAGAGATACCTGTGGGCGTGATCACATCGATGCTCGGCGTGCCATTCTTTTTGTATCTGCTGATGAAGAAGAAATAGGAGGCAGAATTTTATGAAAAAGATAACCGTATTTTCTATCATTTTCCTTTGTTTACTATCATTTGGGTATAGTGATAATATCCGGTACTTTTCAAATGTAGAAAAACTTCGTATACGAGAGACACCTGATATGAATGGGAAAACACTGGGTTACCTTGCAATGAATGAAGAAATTACGTTTTTAAATGACACATCAACAAGGTTATTCACGGTCGATAATGATGTGATGCAGTTTAATGAACCGTTTATAAAAATAAAAACAAAGTCTGGTATAACAGGATGGGTATATAGAGGATTTGTGAGAACAGAAGAAACAATAGAAGGTTATAATATTACAACTACTTCGTTTGGTAAAATTAATAGTCCATATGTTAAGAGATTATTTTTCGTTAATAAATCAAAAACATGGTGTGCGCAAGTGCTTTTTAAAAATGAAGATATGGATGCTGATTTTTATGATTATACATTAGTAGTTAATGGGAAAAAAATACCTGGAATTTATGAAAATGATCAAGAAATGCTTATGTCATCTTATGATGGAAATGCATATTGTTGTTACTCAAAAAATAAAATGTTTTTAGTTAATGGTATCGAATTAAAAAAATATGATGCAATCCTTGATCCTTATTTTATTGATAAATCAAAATATGTTTTTTTAGGAAATTTTGGTGGAAACTCATCTGGTGATCCTCGGGGGGGAGCACCATATGAAATAACAGGGGGGAAAACATTTCTTGTGGTTAATGATGTAATTGGAAAAGGATATGACGAAATTCCAGAATATAGAATAAACAAAACAGGGCAAACAATAGCATATACTGCTCGTGAAAACAATAATTGGTATGTTGTTATGAATAATCAGGAAGTTAGGAAATTTGATCGTATCGAAAAATTTCAATATATTGAAAATATTAATGCCTTTTTCTATATTGGATATGATTTAACACAAGGTAAAGCATATGTTTGCTTAAATAAAGATACTTTAAAAACAATTACTATTACCAAAGACACACGACTTGAACAAGTATTATATGATACGGATTCAAAAAACATTTATTATATTTTACACTCAGGGGAGATGTATTCACATGATGAATCTCCTTACTCGCCGACGGAAGATTACCGATATGTTGGAGGAAAGTGGTACGTTTATAAAAATGATGAATTACTCCAAACATTCGATCATATTAAAGGACAAGTTATGTTAAAAAATGGTAAATTTGCATATATCGCAGGAAATAAAGGCAAATTAATTGATAGGGAAGAAATAGGCAAAGACTATGAGGGTGGTGAATGGTATTTTGTGTATGACAATCAGATGAAAAAACATGACAATGAAATATCTTGGTTTAATGTTGACGATCATGGAAATTATTTGTTATATTTTCGGCAGCCTACATCAGACTGGATTGTTAACATTAGGGGTATGTATGAATTAGACAATATCAATTATGTTATTAATAATGATGAAAATTTTCAGGACAATTATTTTATTCAGGGATTACGAAATTCCACAAATATTGTTATTTTTCATAACGGAACAAATATAAACTATACATATACATCATCTTCTTCTAATTATTATTGGAATCAATTTGTTTTTATAAAAAATGATGGATTGGGAGGCAGATTTGTAGAAAAAACAAAATTGTTTGATGATACAGGATGTGAATATTTAGAATCAAGTGGAGACAAGAAAAAAATATTAATGATAGGGAAAAAGGATAAGAAAAATATCGTGTATATAAATGAAACAAAATTAATTTCAGGATACGAAAAATATTATTATCCTGTTTACAATGATATAATGAAAGCGTTTTATATTTTAGCAGAACAAAATGGTAGTTTGAAACAGATTGAAATTACTCGAGTTGATTAGAATTTTAAATTGAAAAATGAAAAAAGCATATTCTCACCGTTCAATACGCCTTGCCGGTTATGATTATTCCCAAAACGGTGCGTATTTCATAACCATTTGCACAAAAATGAGAATACCATTATTCGGAGAGATCATTGACGGGGAGATGATTTTGAATGATTGCGGTAATGTTGTCATCTCATCATGGCGTGACATAATCAAACATTTTTCCAATGTTGGAATCGATGAATTTACCGTAATGCCCGATCATATTCACGGTATTATTGTTTTGGATAGGGGCACGGCATGCCGTGCAGAAAATGAAGATATAAAAGATTTCAACAATGATTCCATAACGGAAAACGATCTGAAAAATGATGAAACAAATAATCATAATATTGATTCGGGCACGGCTATTATTGATTCGGGCACGGCATGCCGGGCCCCTACGAATTCATTTAATTCATTTTGCAAACCTATTTCGGGTTCATTA
>CAZIJP010000088.1:0-10907 GCA_964539615.1 uncultured bacterium | reverse complement strand
ATTCTTTCAAAAAGCAGCGAGTTTATATTGATAATAATTTTACTAAGGGGGATATTTTTGTCAAAGTTTCAAAAAAACCGGATTTGATCAAAATTGAACCCGAATCATTGTGTATTCCTTCTCAAGGAAGAGCGTTTATATCTGTAGAATTGATAGATCCGACGGAACCAAACATAAGTATCAATGATGATATTGTTTTGGATTTTAAAATGGGTAATTATCGGAAAATTGATAAAGTGCATGTGTATGCGAAGGTTGAAGACGATCTTGTAAATGCGAAAGTTGAAGAAGATCTTGATTGGAAAATTCTTGATAAAAGAAATACTCCTAAAGATGGTCTGGAATTTGGAATCTATGAATGGATAGGAGTTGGTCGTTTTGTGTTGATTCTTATATTGATATTATTTGGCAAGTCTTGTGGTGGTTGAAGCGATAATATGGAAAATATCCAATTAAAAGATTTGTTATTTGAATCTTCCGCGATCATGGCTCTCACCGGAGCGGGGATTTCCACTGCGGCGGGAATACCGGATTTCAGAAGCCCGACCGGTATCTACAACACCGGCGCGTATGATCCCGAAAAGACATTCGATCTTGATTGGTTCCTGCGGGATCCGAGTCATTTTTTCCGTTTCACCAAGGATTTTTTTCGGCTTTACGACACTATCAAACCTACAAAAGGGCATTACTTTCTTGCAGAGTTGGAACGGCTGGGAAAGATGACCGTACTTGTGACGCAAAACATTGACGGGCTTCATCATATGGCAGGTTCCGAAAATGTGATCGAGATGCACGGCAGCTACCGCACGGGGCATTGTTTGAATTGCGGTGTTGAATATGATCTCGCTTGGATGCGCCGCAGAATGGATGAGACAGACGGTTTGTTTTGCGAATGCACAGGCCTTGTAAAACCGGACATCGTATTTTTCGGAGAACCGGTGATCGGGTATGAACGTGCCGCGCGGTATGCAAAACAGTGCGATCTGTTTCTGGCGATGGGCTCGTCGCTTACCGTACAGCCGGCGGGTTATTTGCCGTACCTTTCGCAGGGGCGAGTGGTTGTCATCAATCAGGGCGAGACCGCGTTCCCGACAGAGCGCGCGGCATTGTTTTTGAATATGCCGATCGATGAAGCGGTGAGCTCGTGTTTCAAAAATTAAGAGGGCGCGGTTGTTTCGCTCAGAGGTCTTTTTGCATGACGGTCCGGTATCACGGTGTTCGGCACAATACCTGCAGAACCTCTTAATCCTTATATTGACATTACGGAATAACACAGGTATAGTCTTGTCAGGGAAAACAGAATTATTTTAATCGCCATAGCTTCGGCGGTTGGAATAAACCGATACGGAGGTTTACTATGTTAGGCGGTTTAGTCAAAAAGCGTTTCGAAGGCGCTTTCTTCCTCATTTTATTTATAGTGATCTTTTTTGGATTTTTCGGCTATATGTCGAATATCATGGGCATGGAAAACATGATGAACACCATCATGAAGACATCCTATGACCTGCTCATGAAGACCGTGTTTTATATCATGGCGATCACTGTGTTGGCAGGTGCGCTCGGTAAGATCATGATCGAGTTCGGCGTAGTGCGTTTGCTTGAGTTCATTCTTGCACCGCTCATGCGTCCGCTGTTCAATCTTCCCGGTGTGGCATCACTCGGCGCATTGATGGCGTTTTTTTCCGACAACCCCGCGATCATCGGATTATCGAAGGATAAAAATTTCTGTCGTTATTTTAAAAAATACGAACTCGTATCGCTGACCAATTTCGGAACGGCATTCGGTATGGGCCTGGTGGTCATTACATTTATGATCAGCTTGGGGCATCGTTATGTAATGCCGGCAATGATCGGATTTGCCGGGGCCGTGATAGGCGGTATCATATCCACGCGGCTTATGCAGAAGATGATCAGACCGATCGTCGGCGATGAGTATGTGACATTTGACGAAGAAGGAACAGAGGAAGATATTAAAATAGAATCCAACGAAGGCCCGTTTCTTCGTTTATTGAATGCCGTCCTTGACGGCGGGAAAATGGGAGTCGATCTCGGACTTGCCATCATTCCGGGCGTTCTTATCATCAGCACGTTCATTATGATCATCACGTTCGGTCCTTCTGCTGCCGGCACCTACACGGGAGCTGCCTACGAAGGCGTACCGCTGTTGCCAGAAATAGCAGGAAAGATCGGTTTTGTTTTCAAATATCTGTTCGGTTTTGCACGGCCTGAGTTCATAGCGTTTCCTATCACATCGCTCGGTGCGGTAGGAGCTGCCATGTCGCTTGTGCCCAAATTCAAATCGGTGATTACCGGCAACGAGATCGCCGTATTTACCGCAATGGGGATGTGTTGGAGCGGGTATCTGAGCACTCATACGGCAATGCTTGACGCGTTGAATTACCGTAACCTTATTTCGCGTGCTATCATCTCGCATACGATCGGCGGGATCTTTGCCGGGATTTTTGCACATTATATCTATTTAGCCGTAACGATCATCCTTAAATGACAGCGATGATGAGTTACTAAACGCAGGGAAGTGCTTTTTACTTGACTTTTAGGGTATCCAATCTACAATAATCAGGAACGCGAAGGAGAATGAAGAATGCGAATATTTAAAGATATTTTTATCTGGATCCTGCTCTTGTTTCTGGTGATATTGGTATTCCAATGGCTCAATGAGAACAAGAAAGCAAAACCGTTAACTATTACGTACAGTGAGTTCATAAAATATATCAATGATGAGCAGGTCACTAAGGTCGAGATCCGCGATATGGACGTGCTCGGCGAATTTAAGGCCCCGCAGACAAAAGAAAAATTGACCTCAGACAAATTTATAACCGTCGTACCGTACGGCGATATGCTTGTCATCCAACGTATGCTTGAAAAGAATTCAAATATCAAGATCGTAAAACCGTCTTCGGGCGACCTGAAGATGTTCCTTATTTACGTTCTGCCGACCATTCTGTTCATTGTTTTCTTTATCATGTTCATACGCAATATGCAGGGCGGCAACAACCGTGCTTTCACGTTCGGGAAAAGCAAGGCCCGTATCATCGGCAGAGGCGATATGGATATCAAGTTCAAAGATGTCGCCGGCTGTGACGAAGCAAAAGAAGAACTTGAAGAGATCATAGATTTTCTGTCAGAACCGGTAAAATTCCAGCGTCTGGGCGGTAAGATCCCCAAAGGAGTGCTTCTTGTAGGGCCTCCGGGTACCGGTAAGACATTGCTTGCGAAAGCGGTGGCCGGCGAAGCTAATGCGCCGTTCTTCAGTCTGAGCGGTTCCGAATTTGTGGAAATGTTCGTCGGTGTAGGTGCTGCCCGTGTACGCGACCTGTTTGAACAGGCGAAACGCAGCGCTCCTGCTATTATATTCATAGATGAGATCGATGCGGTCGGCCGTTCACGCGGAGCAGGGCTCGGCGGCGGACATGACGAACGCGAACAAACACTCAATCAGCTTCTCGTGGAAATGGACGGATTTGATACTAAGCTTGCATTGATCATCATTGCAGCCACCAACCGTCCCGATGTGCTCGATCCAGCATTACTGCGTCCGGGGCGTTTTGACCGACAGGTCACCCTTGACCTTCCGGATGTGCGCGGACGTGAAGCGATACTCAATGTGCATGTGAAGAACGTTCCGCTTGCCGATGATGTGCGCCTCGATATCCTTGCAAAGGCCACTCCGGGCATGAGCGGCGCCGATATTGCCAATATGGTCAACGAATCCGCATTGCTGGCTGCTCGCCGCAATAAAAATAAAGTTGATATGGATGATTTTGAAGAAGCAAAAGATAAAGTTATGATGGGCAAGGCCCGTAAAAGCATGGTCATCACCGATGAAGAGAAGCTGCGTATCGCCTATCATGAATGCGGCCATACGATCATCGGGTTGTTATCAAAAGACGGTGACCCCATTCATAAGGTCACGATCGTTCCTCGCGGAAGCGCATTGGGGCTCACGCATTTCCTGCCGCTTGAGCAGCGTCATTTGTATACGAAGAAATATCTTACATCGCTTCTGCACCGTATGCTCGGTGGCCGTGCGGCCGAAGAGATCATTTTTAACGAAGTCAGCAGCGGCGCATCAAATGATCTGGAGCGCACCACCGATATAGCCCGTAAGATGGTATCCAACTGGGGTATGAGCGAGGAGATAGGGCCTATCACGTTCGGTAAGAAGGAAGAACATGTTTTCCTTGGCCGTGATCTCGGCACTCGGCAGGATTATTCTGAAGAGACCGCTAAAAAGATCGATGCCGCCGTATCCAATATTGTGCTTACCGCATATGCTGATGTTAAAAAGATGCTCAATGAGAACCGGGACAAGCTGGAAAAACTCGCTGAAGCGCTGCTTCAGAAAGAAGTATTGGAAGCATCCGAGATCAATGAGATCGTGGGATTCAATTTTACCCAGGATAATGCATGAATAAAGAAAAGATCAAAAAGGCCGTAAAAGATATATTGGAGGCTATCGGAGAGGATACCGAACGCGAAGGTTTGAAAGACACGCCCCGACGGATAGCGGACATGTACGAAGAGATATTCTCAGGTATCGCCGTTACCGACGAAGCGTTACGTGAGACGATCGTTGAATTTCATACCAATTTTGATGAGAATGAAATGGTCATCGTGAAAGATATTCCGTTCTATTCGGTATGCGAGCATCATTTGCTGCCTTTCTTCGGGAAAGCGCATGTGGCCTACATTCCCAATGAGGACAGGGTCACCGGCCTCAGTAAACTGGCGCGTATGGTAGATATCCTTGCAAAACGCCCACAGCTGCAGGAACGATTGACAACACAGATAGCAGATATCCTTATGAAGCACTTGAAACCTATGGGAGTATTTATCATCATCGAAGCCGAGCATCTGTGCATGATCATGCGCGGTATCAAAAAGCCCGGTTCAAAGACCGTCACATCGGCAATGCGCGGTGTGTTCAAAAATAAAACGACCCGCGAAGAGGCGTTGTTCCTTATAAAAGGGGGCGTGTAATTGAATACCAGTTTTTTTGAACGTTTTTATAATTACTTCAGGCAATTGGCGGAACAATTTTATTTACAATTCAAATTCATGACCATCGTAGATTTTATTGACATATTTGTCGTATCGGTATTTATATATTACCTTGTGACCATGGTAAAAGGCGTGAAAGCATTACAGATGCTCATTTTGTTCCTATTGATCACGCTGGGATCATTGTTCATCGATCCCGATAAGTTCACGCTGATCGTGTGGTTGTTGCGTATCATGAGTTATGTGCTCATAGCGTATTTCGTGCTGATCTTTCAGCCTGAGTTTCGGGCGTTTCTGGGAAAATTGAACACGCTGAAGTTTTTTCAATTCTTCTTTAAAAAAGAGCTCAGTAAGGAAGAATTGGTCATCACGCATATGTCGGAAGCGATCCTTGAGATGTCAGCACGCCGTATCGGCGCATTGATCGTATTCGAGCAGGAGGCTGATGTCCGCAATTATATCGATAATGAAGTTGAGATCGACGCTGTAATAAGCCAAGAATTGATCGTTACCATATTTGCATTGAACACGCCGTTGCATGACGGCGCGATCGTCGTACAAAACAATCGTATCAAATGTGCCCGCGGTATTTTGCCGTTGTCGGAAAACGCCGAATTACCACGTGATTTCGGAACGCGCCACCGAGCCGCACTCGGTATCACGGAACTCACCGATGCCGGCGTTATCGTCATATCGGAAGAGACAAAATCTATATCGTACGCAAGTGACGGGCAATTTATCGCCCGCGATATGAACAAAGCTGAGCTCGAGAGCGTCTTATATGACCTGATGATCAGAGAACGCGCTAAAGATATGTATGAGGAGGATGACGCATGAAGTTTGCCGGCAAACGTAAGCCGTTCCCCGTCATATCGTGGTTCTTACATAACTGGAACTATAAGCTGTTGTCTTTTTTGGTTGCCTTGCTGTTATGGCTCGGTGCCGTGCGCGACCGAGAGACAACAGAGACCATAGAATTGCCGATAAGGATCATCGGGCTGGCGGATAACCTGATCGTTTCGCAGATCGACCTTATTGAGGAAAATAAACAAAAAACTGTAGAGATTTCACGGAAAGAGGATTTTCAAACGCTTTCGGTGCCGTTCATCGTGGTCGGAAAAGCTCGCGAGATACTGAAAAACAACAAAGATAAAAAAAACTGGTATTATGAACTCGACCTTGCCAGATTCTCAAAAGGAGAATATATACTCAATATCTCCAAACGGAACATTATGAATTTTAATACCGGTATCGACATTAGTCTTCCGGCAATGTCGATGTCGATCAAAGTGACCATTGATGAAAAAGAAGAAAAGTTCGTGAATATCGAACCGGCCGTCACCGGCAAAGTGGCCGAAGGCTACAAGCAGATCGGCGCCGTTGTCATTAAACCGAATAATGTGATCAGGATAAAAGGGCCGAAAAGTGTAACTAAGATCGTCACTTCACCGATAGACCTGAGTAATGCAAAAAAAACATTCACCAAAGAGATCTCATTGCTGTTGCCCCCAAATACCGATATTGTAAGTAAAGATGCTTCCAAGCTTACGGCCACGATAACGATCGTTGAATTAAAAACAGTGGAATTGATCGATATTCCCGTGACGGTAAACGGTGACTATTCTTTGCTCGCACCCAAGATCATCAGTATCGTTATCAGGATACCGGTGGAATATTCCGAGGAAAAAGTAAAACGGGAGATCAAGGCTTCGATTGATCTGAAAAACGTTCCGTCCCGTGAAAATACGACCATAAAACCGACATTGACCATACCGCCGTATGCTGAATTAGTAAGTTTTAAACCGCTTGAAGGTATTCAGGTCATAAAAAAGTGAGAAAAAGTATCGTTAAGAAAGCAGTATATGCCTGATCTAATGCGTGAAACGCTTCAGAAAATATCCGAATTGCCGACACTGCCTGTCGTAAGTATGCAGGTAATGCAATTGGTGAATTCGCCGACAAGTTCCGCCTATGAATTGGCTAAGATCATTGAAAAAGATGTGTCATTGGCTACGAAGATCTTGAAAATGGTCAATTCTGCCTATTATTCGCTTAGCAGAAAAATAGGCAACGTTCAGCAGGCAATAGGGTTTCTTGGATACAGGAAGTTATCACAGCTTCTTGTATCGGTTTCCGTAATGAAGGACTTGGAAGTAGAGACACGTTTCTTTTCCATGAAGCAGTTTTGGGTGCACTCGGTGCTCACGGCGGAATGTGCCCGGTATATCGCGCAAAAAGTGATACCTGCGCGTCAGGATGATGCGTATACGGCAGGATTGCTGCATGACATCGGGAAATTATTTTTGTTCAAATATTTTCCCGAGAAAATGGAAACTGTGATGAAAAGGGCAGAAGAAACATCGGTCGATCCGGTCTTGGCCGAAAAAGACGAATTCGGTATGGACCACGGTGAAGTAGGCAGTATGCTTGCCGAACAGTGGAAGTTGCCGAAATTCATCAGTGACGCTTGTGCCAATCATCATCGAACAGAACGAACCGGCGAGATCGATGCCGTTATCGTTCGTATCGTGGCGTTGGCAAATGCATCCGTGAATCAATCATTTCATGATTATTGCCTGGCATCTTCCTGTACATTCATGCCGCAAGATGATCTGGCGGCCTTGGGATTACCGCCGGTATTTTTAGAGGGTATTTATTCTGAAATTGAAAAAAAGATCGAAGCGGCGGAAGAATTGCTCAGTGTAGTACGTGAATGATACTATGAACAACATATCCGGCACAATCAGCCGGTTGTATATCATACAAAAAAGAAAGGACAAGTATGAAATTTGAAGAACTGAATCTATCGAAGGAAATGTTGAAAGCTGTCGCAGATATGGGATTTGAAGAAGCATCCCATATTCAGGAGGCGGCGATCCCGGTCATAATGGAAAACAAGGATGTTATCGGACAAGCGCAGACAGGAACCGGTAAAACGGCTGCGTTCGGTATTCCGGCAATAGAACGCCTTGACCCCAAAATTAAAACACCGCAGATGCTCGTGTTGTCGCCGACCAGAGAATTGGCGATCCAGATCGCGGAGGAAATGAAAAAACTTCTCAAATATAAACCCGGCATAAAGGTTATCCCCGTATACGGCGGACAGCCAATCGAACGCCAGATACGTTCACTCAAGGACGGCGTGCATATCGTCATCGGTACTCCGGGCAGAATTATGGACCATATGGAACGCCGTACGATCAATCTTGAAAAGGTCACGATCGCCGTTCTCGATGAGGCCGACCGTATGCTGGACATGGGTTTTCGCGATGATATCGAGATGATCCTCTCAAAACTCAGCAGCGACCGTCAGACCATGCTGTTCTCTGCCACAATGCCTGCCGAGATCCGTCAGCTCGGTGAGCGCTATCAGAAAGACCCTGTATTTCTGAAAGTTGTGCCGAAGGAATTGACGGTACCGACCATCGACCAGTATTATTATGAGGTTCGCGACTCTGCAAAGCTTGAGGCTTTGAGCCGTTTGCTGGATATGCATAATTTCAAATTATCGATCGTATTCTGCAACACAAAGCGTGTGGTGGACGATCTTATCGGGCATCTGCAGGCGCGCGGTTATAGCGCAGACGCTCTGCACGGCGATATGACCCAGATGCAGCGCGACAGAGTTATGAAAAAATTCAGAACCGGTACAATAGAGATACTTGTGGCAACTGACGTTGCCGCACGCGGTATCGATGTTGACGATGTGGATGCTGTGTTCAACTATGACCTGCCGTATGATGAAGAGTATTACGTGCATCGTATCGGCCGCACAGGACGTGCCGGAAAAACGGGAATGTCATTTACCTTCGTGAACGGTAGAGAGATATACAAACTCCGCGATATCGAACGGTATGCAAAGACCCGAATCAACCGCCGTCAGATCCCCACCGTTCAGAGTGTAGAGGCCAACAGGCGCGCATTGTTCTTAGAGCGCGTACGCGGTGTAATGGACAGCGGCGAACTCGAGAATTATGTAAATCTTATCAATGAACTTCTTGATAACGAACATACGTCGCTTGATGTGGCGGCCGCATTGCTCAAGCTGCATCTTGAAGTGCCGGGAAAAATGAGCGACACTCCGCCGGAATTTGAAGACACCGGAGCAGCTGCCGGCATGGTGCGTTTCTTTGTGAACGTAGGGCGTTCTGCAGGATTGAAAGTGCGTGATTTTGCGCAGATACTTTCCGATGAATTGCATCTTCCTATAAAAAGCATCGGCGACATCGTGATATTCGAAGGATTCTCTTTTGTAGAAATACCGAAAGATAATGCTCAAGATGCCATGTTCCTGTTGAATGGAAAAATGATCAAAAACGTTAAAGTGAAAATGGAGCCGGCCCGCCCGAGAGAATAAACAACGTTATGTCGATGGTACTGACGGTCCTTTCATTGATGCTTCCGATATTTCTCGGGTTTGTGTTCAACATGCTCGGAGTTTTCTCGGAAGCGGATAACGCAGCGTTACGCAAGTTTGTTGTGAAAGTGTCGGTACCATTCATTATTTTCAAAAATCTGTATACATCCGAATTGGACACTATCGATCAGCTGATACCCGGTGTGCTGGCGTTGTTTGTCATGACAGGCCTGTGCACACTCACTGCAAGCTGGTTTGCAAAAAAAGTGCATCATGATTTTGCGATGCAGAATGCTTTCTCGTTTTCGGTGATCGTGGGTAATTACGGGTATCTCGGCTGGGGTGTGATGGAGTATTTTTATCCTACGGGCGGATTGACGCGTGCCGTGTTTTTTACATTGCTTTTCTGGCCGATATTTCTTCTTTTCGGGTTCTGGCTTATTTATCTGCGTACAAAACATGAAACTGCCGATAAAAGTGTATTTCTAAAGACCCTTGTGGCGAATGCAACGCTTCCTATCGTTTCTGCCGGTCTTGGGCTTTCTATGAACTATTGGCAGGTGCAGATCCCGCAAGTGTTTGAATCGTTCATATTCACCTTTGCATCGTTCACTATACCATTGATCCTTTTTACGATCGGCTTGATGTTCAACTTCAGATTGAAGCGCGAAGCATACTGCGTGGTATTCTGGGGAACGATCTACCGGTTGTTTTTTGGTTTTTTGATAGGTATCGCAACAGTTGTGATCATTTCCGTACTATTCCATTTCGACACGACATCAAAAAAGGTCATATTACTTGAGTCGGTGATGCCTCCCGCCACTATGGTGCCGTTTTTTGCGGATTTTATTAAGATGGACAAAGAGGTCATGTCGGGAATAATCACGATGGCGACGCTTGTGTCGATGGTCACCATTCCGCTTTTTTATCTTTTGATCGAAAAGCTCGTTTAAATTTAATATATTTGACAATCAGTCGGAACACGGTTATTATGGGGGCCTATGCAGACCGTTTATTTAAAAACAATATCAACCGTAATAAAAACAATGATTGCTGCAAAACTCGGCTCCGGCGGTGAAGGCACGGTCTATGCAGTTACTGATAATCCATCTCTGTGTGTAAAAATCTATCACGAACAGAAACGCACTCCCGAGCTTGAACTGAAGATCAAAGCCATGATCGACGCTCCGCCGAAAGATCCGACACTTGCGGCAGGGCATTACTCGATCTGCTGGCCGACGCATCTCGTCTATGAAGATGAGGTGTGCACAAAGTTCCTTGGTTTTGCAATGCCGCTCATTGATAAAAAAGTCTTCAAAGAATATCATTTGTTGTGCGACAAACCCGGAGCGAGTTCATCGGCATGTTATCGTCTTGAACATTTCGGCACGGGATTTACGTATCTGCATATGTATGTGGTCGCGCTCAATCTTGCGAGCTGCGTGAATAGTATTCACGAAGCCGGTCATGCCATCGGCGACCTGAATGACAAGAACATTCTCGTATCCACGAAAGACAGCAAGATAAC
>CAZIJP010000087.1:264-11034 GCA_964539615.1 uncultured bacterium | reverse complement strand
AAAATATCTCTTGTCTAATTTCTTTAAATACGTTAGATTACTTATGTCGTATTTTTTAACATGGAGGCTGATATGATCGAAAAAAGTTTTATTGAAATGTATGAAGAGACCTTCAGGAAAAATTGGAATCTTCCGGCTTTTTCGGATTATGGTAAAGAGTCCGTGCTGACCTATGAGAATGTTGCACGCCGCATATTACAATTACATTTCATGTTCAAAAAAATAGGTATAAAAAAAGGGGACAAGATCGCTCTTGCCGGTAAGAACTCAAGCCATTGGGCGATCGTGTATCTGGCATCTATATTATACGGCGCGCCTATCGTGCCGATTTTGGCGGATTTTCATCAGGAAGACGTGCAGCATATCGTCAATCATTCCGATTCGGTGCTTTTGTTTGCTTCACATTCAATATATGAGAAGATCGATGAATCAAATTTGAAAAATGTTAAGGCCATCCTTTCCCTGCATACCTTTGAAGTATTTACCGCGAAAAAGAAAATGACGGAATCAACGATCATCAATGCTTTTCATACATTTGATAAAAAACCTGCGATAATTCCTGTCGAACCGTTATTTACAGCCACTATACAGAACAATGATCTTGCAGCGATCGTTTATACCTCAGGAACAACAGGTTTCTCAAAAGGCGCGATGCTTACCTACAACAGCCTCATGGCAAACGTATTGTTTGCCATCGATAACCTTCATCTCGAACAGGGCGATAAAATATTGTCATTTTTACCCTTGGCACATGCATACGGATGTGCTTTTGATTTTCTATTCCCGGTCGTACGAGGATGCCATGTCGTCTACCTCGAGCAGATACCTTCGCCGAAGATACTCATGAAGGCTTTTCAAGACGTTAGACCGCGACTGATCAATTCCGTACCGCTTGCATTTGAAAAAATTTATAAAAAGCAGATCGCTCCGAAACTTGAGCATCTCAACGGTACGCTGGTAATGAAGATGCCGTTTATGAAAAACATTGTCAGATCAAAGATACGCAATTCATTGATCCAAGCTTTCGGCGGTAATTTTATCCAGATCGTTATAGGCGGCGCAGCGCTCAACAGGGAAGTGGAGCAATTCTTGAAATTGATAAAATTCCCGTTCTCGGTCGGTTATGGAATGACCGAATGCGGTCCGCTCATCAGCTATGATAATCATAAGACCCATAAAGCGCAATCGGTTGGAAAAGCCATAAATTTTGTGGAAGTATCGATCGATTCACCGAATCCTGCCGAGATCGTCGGCGAGATCCTGGTAAAAGGCGAGAATGTGATGAATGGTTACTATAAAAACGATGTTGCAACTCAGGAAGTGCTTCCCGGCGACGGCTGGCTTCATACCGGCGATCTTGGCGTGATGGACAGCGACGGGGTGATCTTCATACGAGGCCGTTCAAAAAACATGATATTAGGCGCTTCGGGGCAGAATATCTATCCGGAAGAGATCGAGAGCAAGCTCAACAATTTACCGTATATCCAGGAATCTCTTGTGATCGACAATAACGGCGCGATCGTGGCATTGGTCTATCCTGACTTTGATGCGATCGATGCACAAAAACGCAACAGCGGTGACCTGGAAAAATGGCTTGAAGAACGTATGAATGAGAACAAGGAATATGTCAATCAACAGCTTCCGTCGTTTATTACGGTCTCAAAAATAATTCTGCATCCCGAGCCATTTGAAAAAACACCGACACAAAAGGTTAAAAGATTCCTGTATAAAGTTTAGTGCAGCCAATTTTATGCTTGCATGAAAACAAATCGAGTATTATATTCTTTGAGGGAATAACGGCAGCCAAAGCTCTTTATAAAAAAGGCGGCTGTTTTTTTATTGTACCGGTGTATAAACTATTGAATAAAACCGAGCGTGATCGGTAACATCATGAATGGAGTGTAAGCATGACTCGTTATGGTTTGATATTGTTGATCGTCCCGGTGATCTTATCGGCGGGGTTCGGTATTTTAACTGCTTATAACGGTGCAACGATCTGGAAGCTGCTTCTTCTCTTCTCATTGGCATATTTGATCTTTACGATGTATTTTATCAGGGACCCGAAACGGGGCGTTCCTCAGAGCGATTCGATTATTGTTTCGGCTGCAGACGGCACGGTCATTGAGATCGTTGATGATACCGTTCCCGGTATCGACGGGCAATTTACCCGCGTATCAATATTCATGTCCGTATTCAATGTGCATGTCAACAGGATACCGTATGCCGGTACCGTGAAAGATATTCGTTACAATCCGGGTAAGTTTCATGTTGCAAGTGTTCCCAAGGCCTCCGAACTGAATGAACAGACGCTCATCGTGATCGATACGCCGAAAGGTACCTATGCTTTCAAACAGATAGCAGGATTGATTGCTCGCCGTATCGTTACCAGATTGGACAAGGGACAGAACGTAAAGACCGGTGAGATATTCGGCATGATCAGATTCGGTTCACGCGTTGATATGTTTCTTCCCAAAGCAGTGGTCATAAAGGTCAAAAACGGCCAAAAGGTCACTGCCGGTGAGACGGTCATCGGCGAATGGGGCGTGAAATGAAAGATTTTCGTTCCTCCGCTTTTTTTATCATCACAAACTTTGTAACCATTCTTAACCTTGTTTTCGGTTTTTTATCTATACATCATTCTTTCAACGGAGAATTCATGCAAGCGGCGTTGTTCATATTCTATGCCGCGGTTTTTGACGCTTTGGACGGAAAAGTGGCGTCTTATCTGAAATCATATAGTGATTTTGGCGTTGAATTTGATTCCATATGCGATGTAGTATCTTTCGGTGCCGCTCCTGCATATTTACTGATGCAATGTTTTGAGATGAACTCATCGCCGTATATGCTTTTATTTGCAGGGTTACCGTTGTTTGCCGGCGCGATCCGATTGGCTCGTTTCAACTCAACGCTAACAACCTATGATAAACGTTATTTTGTCGGTTTGCCGATCACTGCTTCTGCTTTGACGATCGCATCATTCATTTTATTTATGGAATATGACAAATGGATATGGTCCGATGAATCCGCCAAAGTATTTGCGTACGGTTTGATTTTCCTATTATCCTTTCTTATGCTCAGCACCATTCGGTATTTCGTCATACCGAAATTTAAAAAATACGGACTTATTAAATTTGCGCTTCTTGCCATAGCTATTGTTGCAATGGTTACGGTTTGTAAATGGCTTTTGTTCCCGTTTTTGATGCTTTTCGTGTTGTCGGGAATTCTGCGTCACATAATCACAATGTTCAATAAGGAGAAAAAGGCATGAAAGAATTCTACATAAGCAAAGAAAAGTATGAAGAGCTCATCAAAGAGATGGAAAACTATCTCAAAATAGAACGTCCAAATATCATTAAAGCAATTCAAGAGGCCAAATCATTGGGCGATCTGAGTGAGAATGCAGAATATCACAGCGCAAAAGAACGCCAAAATTTTATCGAGAACCGGATATCAGAACTAGAGATGAAAATACGTTCCGCACGTATCTTGGACGGCAGCAATTTTCGCGAAGATGTGATCGTAATCGGCGCAAAGGTGACCATGAAAGATCTGGTCAGCGGAGAAGAAGTGCAGTATACGTTGGTTGCTCAGGATGATGCGGATTATACGAAAAATAAAGTATCCGATGAATCACCGATCGGGAAGGCCATACTCGGTAAAAGAGTAAATGAGAATATATTGGTCAAATCACCGAACGGATTAAAGAAGTATTCGATCATGAAGATCGAAAAGGGTTTTTAGCTCTATAAGGAGGTGTTTGAGGTGTTGACGTTCAAAGGAGGAGTTCATCCGCCTGAAGGCAAAGAACTGTCGGAAGAGAAAGCGATCGTCCGTCTGGAATTGCCGAAATTAGTTATCATACCATTGTCACAGCATATCGGCGCACCGGCCAAACCAATCGTTGCAGTAGGTGACGCGGTAAAGACCGGTCAGAAAATTGCCGAAGCGTCAGGAAATTTTTCCGCTGCCGTGCATTCATCTGTCACCGGAAAGGTGACCGCCATAGGAAAATATCCGCACCCGGTTGTTGGTACCGGAGATGCTGTTGTTATAGAACGCTCAGGGGAAGATGAATGGTTTGCATATCCGAAACATAAAAATTATTCCGAACTCACAAAAGATCAGCTGCTTGCGATCGTTACCGAAATGGGCATCGTGGGCATGGGCGGCGCAACATTCCCGACCCATATAAAACTCAATCCTCCCGAATGGAAGAAAGCAGACCATTTAATAATAAATGCCGCTGAATGCGAACCGTACCTCACCTGTGATGATCGTCTTATGCGTGAATACGGCGAAGGCGTTATCGAGGGGCTTAAGATAATGATGAAGATCACCGGCGCACCGAAGGGCGTGATCGGTATCGAACATAATAAACCGCATGCTATTGAACATATGAAGAAATTATGTGCTAATGAATCGGCGATCAGCGTTGCCGTTGTTAAGACAAAATATCCGCAAGGCGCTGAGAAACAGCTTATTTACGCTGTGACCAAACGTGCCGTACCCAACGGCGGTCTGCCGATCGATGCAGGCTGTATCGTTCAAAACGTCGGTACCGCGTATGCATTGTTTGACGCTGTGGTCAACGGAAGACCGCTTGTAGAACGCGCCGTAACGGTATCAGGCGAATCGATCAACACACCGTCTAATTTCATGGTGCGTATCGGCGATACCTATGAGAACTGCATCAATAAAGCGGGCGGAATGATTGAAGATACCGCAAAGATCATTTCCGGTGGACCTATGATGGGTTTCGCTCAATTCACCGTTGAAAATCTTCCCGTCACCAAAGGCACGTCCGGCATACTAGCTTTCCCTGCTTCGATGGTCAAAACGGATGAAGAACTTCCGTGTATATCGTGTGCAGGATGCGTTGATGCATGCCCGATGAAACTGATACCTACCATGCTTACGTCAAACGTAAAAGTAAAAAATTATGAACAGGTCAAAAAATTGAATGTTCTATCATGCATCGAATGCGGAAGCTGTGCTTTTGTATGCCCGGCGAAGATCCCGCTCGTACAATACATCCGTGTCGGAAAAAATGAACTTCGAAAAATTCTTGCAAAAGAGAATCACAAAGAGGAGGGGAAAAAATGAAGAACCTCACCGTATCGGTATCTCCTCATATACGTAGGGATATGTCCGTTACCAAGATCATGTGGCTTGTCGTCATCTCCCTGATGCCTGCATATGTCTATACCGTATCCATATTCGGTTGGCGCACTGTATTTGCCACTATGGCTGCGATCGTAGGTGCAGGAGCAGCCGAGATACTCATGGAAATGTTATTCAAAAAGAAAATTACGATCACCGACGGTAGCGCCGTGCTTACGGCGATCCTTTTGGTGTTTAACGTACCTCAAGGGATAGAATTGTGGAAGATCGGCCTCGGGGCATTTTTTGCAATAGCTGTAGCCAAGCAGCTTTTCGGCGGCCTCGGTTACAACATATTCAATCCGGCGCTTGCAGGCCGTGCTTTCCTTATGGCTTCCTATCCTGCCAGCATGACATCGGGATGGCATACGCCTACCGGCGGTTTTTTATCATTATCAAAAGAACTGGCTCAGTCGTGCCTTCAGCCGAATGCGCCGATCGATGCGCAAAAGCTCGTTGATACGGTCTCATCGGCCACACCGCTCGGAGCGCTCAAAGCTGTTCGATACGCTGCGGAGAACCCGAGCATACAGGAGACAGCCCATAATTTATGGAATGCTTTGTTTTCTCCGGAAATGGTGAAGCACGCATTTGTCGGCAATATCGGCGGTTGTTTCGGAGAAACGACGGCATTATTTCTGCTCATCGGAGGTTTGTTCCTTATAGCTGTGAAACTTATCGATTGGCGCATACCTGTAGCCTATATCGGCACTGTTGGAGCACTTGCATGGGCGTTCGGGGGATATCAAGGTATATTCAGCGGAAATCCGCTGTTCCATATATTTACCGGCGGACTTATGCTCGGCGCTTTCTTTATGGCCACCGACATGGTTACGTCGCCGATCACCCGACGCGGGAAATGGATATTCGCCGTGTCGATGGGCGTGCTCACGTTCGTTATCCGTACGTGGGGCGGTTATCCTGAGGGCGTATCGTATTCAATACTTATCATGAACATGTTTGTTCCTCTTATAGACCGATATACGATACCCAAAGTATTCGGCGCGGTTAAGGAGGCGGCAAAATGAAGCAAATTATCAAACTTGTGGCGGCTCTCGGGCTGTTTTCTCTTGTTGCAGGTTGGGGTTTATCGGCTGTATATGATATGACAAAAGATCCGATAGCGGCACAAAACAAACTTGTGGAGGATGCAGCTAAAAAAGAAGTGCTTCCCGAAGCCGTGTCCTTTGAAGATGCAAAACTTAACACCGAAAGCCTATGTGCTTATCCCGATTATTGGATCGGGAAGGATGCAAGCGGCGCAGTAGTCGGTTATGTTGCTAAAGTTCACAAACAGGGCTATTCCTCAGATATCAAAACGATAGTCGGAATAAAAATTGACGGTTCGATCACAGCCATCAAGATTATCGAACAGTCTGAAACTCCGGGGCTCGGCACAAAATGCCAGGAAATTGCTTTGGATAAAAATACGCAAAAACCTGTTGTGTGGTTTCAGGAACAATATAAAAATTTAAAAGCCGGGATAATAGAAGTTATAAAAGGCCCTGTGCCACCGGGAGTAAACGGCATCTCCGCCATCACCGCTTCCACGATTTCATCTAAAGCAATTACCGACAGTATCAATATTGGCATCAAAGATATAATGGCTGATATTGCAGCAAAAATGCCCGTCGAAGACAAGAAGGAGGGCACAAAATGAAAGCGTTATCAGAACTGACACGCGGGTTGATCAAGGAGAACCCGGTATTTGTAATGGTGCTCGGCATGTGTCCTACGCTTGCCACGACATCTTCGGCGCAAAACGGATTCGGGATGGGTATCGCAGCATTATTTGTGCTTGTGTTCTCAAACATTGTTATTTCACTTGTAAAAAAATTGGTACCTGATCAAGTTCGTATTGCAATTTATATCGTTGTCATAGCGACCTTCGTGACTATTGTGCAGTTGTCATTGAAGGCTTATATGCCTGCATTAGACAAGGCGCTTGGCATTTTTATCCCGTTGATCGTGGTCAACTGTATCATACTTGCTCGTGCAGAAGCATATGCTTCCAAAAACAACGTATTCTATTCAGCTCTCGACGGTATCGGTGTTGGCGCTGGTTTTACGATAGCGTTAACGATCCTCGGCGCGATCCGCGAAATATTGGGGGACAATAAACTATTTGGGCATACCATTGTTCAAAACGGCGAACCGATGTTGTTCTTTATACTTGCTCCGGGTGGATTTTTAACCCTCGGTATACTGATGGCGCTATTTAATAAACTTAAAGCGTCTATGGAAAAGAAACAGGAGGGCTGATATGAACATAGGAGCTCTGTTTTTCATAATTTTCTCCGCAATATTTATTGAGAATTTTGTTTTTTCCCGTTTCTTGGGTATTTGTCCGTTCCTAGGCATGTCTAAAAAAATAGACACCGCTGTTGGAATGGGCGGTGCGGTAATATTTGTAATGACGCTCGCTTCGATGGTAACATGGCTTGTGCAAAAATATGTGCTTGAACCATATAAGGTTGAATTTTTGCAGACGATAGCTTTTATTCTTGTTATCGCCGCATTGGTGCAATTCATTGAGATGTTCCTTCAAAAATCTATGCCGGATCTGTATAGGGCGTTGGGCATATATCTTCCGCTCATCACGACAAACTGCTGTGTGTTTGCGGTAACATTGTTGAATATTAACAAGAATTATAATTTTCTTGAATCTGCCGTATTTGGTCTTGCAGCCGGAGCAGGTTTTACGCTGGCACTTATTATTATGGCCGGTGTACGTGAAAAACTGGATCTTGCCGAAATTCCTGAAGCAATGCAGGGTTTGCCGATCGCTTTTGTGACGGCCTCGCTCATGTCGCTGGCTTTTATGGGTTTTTCAGGCATGAAGATCGGGTAAGGTGACTAGATATGTTATCAGCAATAATTTTATTGATATTAGGAGTTGTGCTTGCAGCAATACTTGCTGTCGCTTCAAAAGTATTTCATGTTGAAAAAGACCCGCGTATGGAAAAGATCGCTGCGATCCTGCCTCAGGCCAACTGCGGTGCATGCGGATTTGCAGGATGCGGTTCGTTTGCTGAGGCTGTTGTGAACGGTTCTGCAAAAGTAAACGCATGTATTCCCGGTGGTAATGATGTGGCTGCGAAGATCGGCGACATACTCGGTATGAAAGCTGAGAAGACGGCTAAAAAAGTTGCTATTATCCATTGCAACCGTGACCTCAAAGAAGATAAGATAAGATACAATTATCACGGAATACAGGATTGTAATGCTGCTGCGTTGCTGTTCGGCGGCGATGCTTCATGCGTATATGCATGTTTGGGCATGGGCTCATGCCAGAAGGCCTGTCCGTTCGGCGCGATTGATTTAACGGAACGCGGTGTGCCGCGCATCAACGAGGAAAAATGCGTTGCGTGCGGAATTTGTATCGACACCTGTCCGAAAAAGATAATCGACTATAAATTGTACGGTAAAGACGTAGACGTGCTGTGTGCGTCTAAAGACAAGGGCGCAGTGGCCATGAAGGTCTGCTCGGTATCGTGTATCGGTTGTAAAAAGTGTGAAAATATTTGCCCGGTAAAAGCTATAACGGTCATCGACAATTGCGCAAAGATCGATTATTCGCTGTGCGTGTCCTGCGGTAAGTGCGCAGAAGTCTGCCCGCGCAAATCGATCGAAGACAAACTGCTTAGATCAAGCGACGCAGAGAAACGCGTTCCGCCGACGATCATTGCAGAGAAATGTATCGGTTGTACGATCTGTGCGAAAAACTGCCCGGTCAAAGCAATTGCCGGCGAAGTGAAAAAACCGCACGTTATCAATAAAGAGACCTGTATCGCATGCGGCATCTGTGTCGGAAAATGCCCGAAAGACGCTATTGAATGGACATTAAAGAAGAAGGTGTAATATGAAAGATTGTAATTGCCAGAACGAGATGCAAAAACCAGATCTGAAAAACTTTGCCGATGTTAAAAAATTCGTAGAAGAGAACGGTATTACGACACTTGATTTCAAATACAGCGATCTTGTCGGAAAAATGCGTCATCTAACCTTGCCGGTCTCACGTCTTAGCGAAAAGCTCTTGAAAGAAGGCGAAGCATTCGACGCATCGTCAACATCAGGGCTGAAGGCTGTTGAATCAGGCGATATGGTGATCATTCCCGATATTTCCACAGCAGTGATCGATCCATTCTGGGATGTGCCGACACTGAGCTTCATCTGCCGTATCGCAGATGCTGAGACGAAGGAATTTTTCCATATGGACCCTCGTGGCGTTGCAGTTCGTGCCGAAGAGTATATGAAAAAACTCGGCATTGCGGACGAAAGCCTGTGGGCTCCCGAATACGAATTCTACCTATTCGATAAGATATTTATCCGCAACAGCGACAATTTTGCCATGTACTATATCGGTTCCGAAGAACACAATTTCAATGCCGTGGAAGACCTGTCGTCGTTTGCCGATCGGCAGGAAAAAGCCACGATCATCAAGAATGACGGCTACCATTCGTCACCGCCTGCAGAGCTGTATTATCAGGTGCGCGAAGAAATGGTACAGATTATCGAACAATTCGGCTGGAAGGTGCGCTATCATCATCATGAGGTCGGCGCAGCATCACAGCATGAGATAGAAGTAATGCCTGTCGGCGCAGCAAGCGCGGGCGACATGACCACCATGGTGAAATATGTGGTAAAAATGGTAGCTGAGCGCTACGGCATCATTGCCACGTTCATGCCGAAACCGTTGTATAATCGTCCCGGTACGGGCATGCATTTTCATCAGTTCCTGCGTAAAGGCGGGAAGAACCTGTTCTTCAAAAAGGGCGAATATGCCGATCTCAGCGAGACCGCATTGTATTATATCGGCGGTATCCTGAAACACGGCCCGGCGATCACGGCTTTCATGAATCCGTCGATCAACTCGTATAAACGCCTTGTGCCGGGATTTGAAGCGCCTATCTCGCTTGTATATTCCAAAGGCAACAGAAGCGCAGCTATCCGTATACCGAAGAATTTCACATCGGAAGAAGATAAACGTATCGAATACCGCACCGGCGATCCTACCTGTAACCCGTATCTTGCTGTTTCCGCTATGCTTATGGCGGCGCTCGACGGTATACAGAACAAGATCGACCCGCGCGAATACGGCTTCGGCCCGTTTGATGCAAATCTTGATCATTTGCCTGCGAAGGACATGAAAAAGATCAAGCAGATTCCGCTTTCACTCGACGCTGCTCTCGATGCTCTTGAAAAAGATCATGAGTTCCTGTTGAAGGGTGACGTGTTCAATAAAGACATCATTGAAAAACACATTGCCATGAAACGGAAAGACTCTGAGCTCATCCGCAACCGTCCGCATCCGTTCGAATTCGAACAGTATTTCAACT
Organism: uncultured bacterium; assembly: GCA_964539615.1. Classification (GTDB taxonomy): domain Bacteria; phylum Macinerneyibacteriota; class Macinerneyibacteria; order Macinerneyibacteriales; family CAYRFE01; genus CAYRFE01. The sequence goes on along the minus strand of CAZIJP010000087.1, from coordinate 535 downwards.
GTTAATTTCAGACCAGCTTTACGATATATGAGCCCTCCCGTTCGGGAGGGCTTTTGTCTATATAATACCTGTCATATCGACGAAGCTTACCTGTGAGGAAATATCTGTCATGTTATCATGATCTCTTCTCTTGATGCGGATTACCGCACAGATCCCTCACATGCGTTCGGGATGACATACGAGGAGATGCGGATTACCGCACGTATCTCTCAATAAACTCGGGATGACAATACCGGTAAGGGATGACACAATAGCGGGACGTTATTTGTTG
>CAZIJP010000087.1:0-254 GCA_964539615.1 uncultured bacterium | reverse complement strand
TTACGATATATGAGCCCTCCCGTTCGGGAGGGCTTTTGTTTATAATGGGATGTAATATCGAGGAGTGTTTCTCGTCGCACAAGTTTTTTCAGATATTCATATAAAGCATTTCATTGCTGTTTAATTACATCTCATCCGCCAAAAAGAGCATCTCACTCTTTTTATGCTTGTACGGGAAGCGAAATATATGGAAAGACGTTAAAATCTATGTTATAAAAAAGGGCTTGAGGATACAAGCAAAACAAGGGGGTATT
>CAZIJP010000086.1:0-11189 GCA_964539615.1 uncultured bacterium | reverse complement strand
CAATGCGTTCGCGGTATTTTTCCACCTTATAATCCGTATTTGTGTCAAGTGATATCTCCACGGCTTCTTTTAATGTTAAGGCCGTGAGCGTAACGGTGAAGAAAAAAAACAAACTTAAAAGAACAACATTATTTTTTATCATAGTCATATCCTTTTTTATCCTCGATCATTTAATGTTCACCCGGAACCAAACGAGCAATGCCTTGGTATTTTCCGACTGCATATCGCCGGGAGGCTGACGAGAACCGTCTTTTCCGGGATTTCCCGGCCTTCCTGTCATACTCGGACCGTTCGTACCCGGATCACCCAAACCGTTCCCCGCCGTATCGTTACCGTTCATAGGGCCTTTACCGGGAGGAGGCTGCATTTTTTTCAAAAAGTTCTTGCCGGCCGGCATATCGATACCAATTGAAAATGTTGACACATTACTCAGACACAACAGATTCCCGGTTAGATCTTTCCGCGGGATTGACAATTCAACATTCGCTCGGTTCCTGCCGACGGTCGCTGCAGCTTTGATCTCAGTGATCATAGGAAGTTTTGTATGAGTTCCGTTAATGATCTCATAGGGCATCTCAACGAGCGGTTCCTGTCCCATTTGCTCTTTAGGCGGTTGTTGCCGGCTTCCCGGTTCCGGTATATCCGGCGATGTGAACGTGATCCCGAACCGCTGTTTACTTTTGGCGGTATCATTGATCCATACCGTCGCTCCGGTCATGAATAACCTGCGTTTTAACGATTCGGTGCGCGGATACAACGCTATATAGATCATGTCGTCAGTATATTTGACACCGATCACTACATCTTCACCGTCAACAGTATACAACGCGCCATCCCAGTCTGAAAGGTCGCCGTCAATGATCACGGTTTCGGTTGCAGGCAATGCGTCAATATCGATCGCGCGTGCTCCAACCAGGGAATAAAATGTTATAAACAGCACGAAAAAACTCATCTTTAGTTTCATAGTCTTATGCTCCTTACTCATACCGTAATGCTTCTATAGGATTAAGATTTGCCGCCTTTTTCGCAGGATAATACCCGAAGAACACACCTACTGCCGCCGAGAACATCACGGAGATCACGATGATCTGCCAGCTGATAACAAAATACAACGGTGAGATACTGTTCATCACCAGAGCAATGAGCACCGCAAGCATGACACCGAGTAATCCCCCGGCCACACTGAGCATGATCGCCTCCACAAGAAATTGAATAAGCACATCCTGCTTACGTGCACCGATCGCCATTCGAATACCGATCTCACGTGTGCGTTCGGTAACGGAAACAAGCATGATATTCATTATACCGATGCCCCCGACGATGAGCGATACAAATGCGATGGCCCCTAACAGGATCGTAAGGGTTTTCGATGTAGAGGTGGCCATATCGCTGATCTCCGATTGGTTGCGTACGGTAAAATCGTCATCTTTCCCGACCGCGATCTTATGCTCGGTTCTCAATATCGCCGTGATCTCGTCCATAGCCGCCTGCATTTCCTTAGAAGATGAAGCGCTTGCCATGATGGCGTTTATCCTGTTGCCGCCTTTTAAGCGGTACAATACTGTGGTTGACGGAGAAAAAATGATATTGTCCTGGTCGTTGCCCATCGCGTTCTGGCCTTTTTCCTTAACAACGCCTATAACAGTAAACGGTGTATTGTTTATACGTATCTTTTCGCCGATCGGATCTTTGCCGGGAAATAAATTATCCACGACGGTCTTCCCGATAACAGCCACTTTTTTCTTCGCCTGTACATCACGTTCGGTAAACCAAGAACCAAATTTGATCTCCCAATTACGAATTTCAGGATACGTTTCCGACACACCTTGGATCTGGCAATTCCAGTTGCCGTATTGGCTGACGATCTGCGCGTTGGCATTGACGAGCGGGGATATTTTTGAAATAAACACCGATTTTTCCTTGATGCTGTCCGCGTTCTCCAATGTCAGGCGATTATTTGAACCTTCTCCATGGTGAACACCGCCCATGCTGCTGCTTCCGGGAAACACAATGATGAGATTGCTGCCGAGTGATGCGATCTGTTTTTCAATAGTTACCTGTGAGCCTTTTCCCATTGCAACCATAACAATGACGGAACAAACGCCGATAATGATACCCAGCGAGGTCAACAGACTGCGCATCCTGTTTTTCAGGATACTTTTCAAAGCAACTTTATACATACTTCCAAGTGTCATACCTTACCTCTTTTATGACACGGTGGCGGTGATCTTCATAAGTTCATCCGCAGCATTTGTCCGATTATGCACCGGCGTGTCTTTAATGATCAAACCGTCTCTCATGACAATGTTCCTTTTTGCATAGTGTGCGATATCATGTTCATGGGTCACGAGCACGATCGTTATTCCCGCCTCATTGAGCGCTTGGAACAATGCCATAATCTCCACGGATGTCTTTGAATCGAGGTTTCCCGTCGGTTCATCGGCAAGGATAAGCTTTGGTTCATTGACCAATGCACGGGCTATTGCCACACGTTGCTGCTGCCCCCCGGATAATTGATTCGGTTCATGATGCATACGGTCGGCAAGCCCGACACGCATCAATGCGCTTTGTGCACGGGACACCGGATCAACGATCTTTTCCTGCCGGTTGTAAAACAACGGTAATTCGACATTTTCAAGTGCAGTGGTCTTTGACAAAAGATTGAACCCCTGAAACACAAATCCGATCAGTGCATTGCGGATATCCGCCAGATCATTGCCGTCGACATGTCCGATATCTTTTCCCGCCAATTCATAACTTCCCGCAGTGGCTTTATCCAGACACCCGAGAATATTCATAAGCGTAGACTTGCCCGAGCCGGAAGCGCCCATTATCGCAATGAATTCACCTTCCCGTACTTGCAGGTCCAATCCGTGAAGAACATCAATGGTCTGTTCTCCTATATAATAATTCTTTATGATCCCCTTCATTGATATCAACATGGTTTGCTCACCTTCCGTTTTATGATCACATACGCCCCGGAGGCCCGAAACCCATTGTGCTTGTGCGTTTTGTGGTCGTAGTAGAACCCGAGTCGATACCGATGATGACTTGCATGCCCTCGGTAAGCGCTTCCCGTGAGGTGACCTCGGTATGTTTTCCGTCGCTGATTCCGGCCTTAACAGGAATAGCGGTCACCTGCCCGGATTTGTTGATGAGCCACAGCAGTTTGATATCCTTCGGTATTTTCTCGGAAGGATTTTTCCCGATACTGCCGCGGTCTTTAGATTTTAAATTTTTCGTTGTATCGGTTTTTTGCTTTTCTTCGGAAGGTTTCGGCCGTGAACTGCGGAATGCAGCGTACATATCTGCGGTCGGCTGTATGGATAACGCAGTGGCAGGAACAATGAAAATATCACTTTTTTTGTTTACAACAAAATCGACCGATGTGGTCATTCCCGGCAATAGAATTCCCTTATCATTGGCTGCTTCTATGACAACAGTATAATTGACAACATTCTGAACGGTGGTAGGTTGTAAGCGCACTTCCTGCACCTTGCCGATAAATTGTTCATCGGGATATGCCTCAACAGTGAACCGTACGTCTTGTCCTTTTTTGATCTGACCGATGTCGTTTTCATCAACAAGTGCATGTATCTCCATTTTTTTAAGGTCTTCCGCTATGATGAACAATGTCGGTGATGACAGGCTTGCGGCAACGGTCTGCCCTTTTTCGATATTACGCCCGATGACCGTTCCGTCTATCGGCGAACGAATAACGGAATAACTTAGATTTGTCTGAGCGCGTTTCAGCGTTGTTTGTGCCGAAAGATAACCTGCCCGTGCGGTCTCAAGGCTTACGCGACTTTGCTCGAACTCTGTATTTGAAATTAGCCCCTTGTCATGCAGTGATGTATTAGCCGAATATTCATTTTGTGCAAAATCATATTGTGCTTTTGTTTTTACTACGTTCGCTTCCGCATCATCAACTGCCAGCGAAAGCATGGTCTGGTCAAGAACGACCAGTATCTGTCCCTTTTTCACATTTTGATTAAAATCAGCTTTGATCGATTCGATCGTTCCGGATATTTGGGTGCCTACTTCAACCGTGCCGATTGCTTCCAGCGTGCCCGTACTTGATACGACGCTTTCTATCGTGCCCTTTGTCACTTCTCCAAAACGGTATGATACCGCGCTTTTCTTCCCGAATGCGCCCGCAACAATAAAAGCAAGGATAACAACACTTACGGCACCGATAATGATGCTTCTTTTTTTGTTGCGCTTACAGATTTCGATGATCCTCATATGTTCAGCTCCTTTGTTTACTGAAGTATATGATGCGATTATGGAGAAATTGTGGATTTTTCAACATTTACTTCTCCATACGAAAGATATTTCGAATAGATCCGATGATCAATAAAAATAACATTAGTACCAATTTCAAGCTTGGTTTTGAAACATTTACGAATAACCGCATGTCTAATATGTACCAACCCTCGTTCTTCGGACTCAACCCGAGTGAACGAATAATCTCCCACTCCTTAGTCTATCGGAAGCCTACCCAACCCGGGCTTCCGATTTTCCTTATATTTAACTAAATACGTCCTTTATAGCATAGTTGAAATTGACACCCTTGATTTTTTTGCTATAGTAAAAGCACGTCAATTTCCGTTCAAAAAGGAGGACCCATGAAAAAGCGTGCATTGATCAGTGTATTCCATAAAGACGGCCTCGTTGAATTTGCTAAAACGATCACAAAACATGGATGGGAGATCATCTCAACCGGCGGGACGTTTAAACTGTTGAGTGACAACGGCATCCCCTGTATTCAAGTATCAGACGTTACGGGATTTCCCGAGATCCTCGACGGAAGAGTGAAAACACTACATCCGCGCATTCACGGCGGTCTGCTTGCGTTAAGAAATGATCCGAAGCACATGCAGACACTTAAAGAACAGGATATCACCCCTATCGACATGGTGGTCGTAAATCTATACCCGTTCAAAGATGTATCGGCAAAACCCGATGCAGCGTTTGAAGATGTCATTGAAATGATCGACATCGGCGGACCGTCGATGCTCCGTTCGGCATCCAAGAACTTCGAAAGCGTGATCGTAATATCATCCCCGAACTATTATGAAGAAGTAGCATCATACATAGAGAAAAACGAAGACGTCCCTCATGATGTTCGGAAAAAACTTGCTGCCGCAGTGTTTGCCGCAACAGCGGATTATGACGCTGCCATCGCCCGTTATCTCGCGCCGGAAGCATTTCCGGAAAAATTGACCATTACGGCGGACAAATGGATGGAGCTTCGTTACGGCGAAAATCCGCATCAGAACGCAGCCATCTATTCATTCCCCGATGCAGGGCCGTCATCGGTCATCAACGCAAAGATACTGTGGGGCAAACCGTTGTCATACAACAACATGCTCGACGCCGAAGCAAGCGTCATCCTCACCTACAGCTTTCGTGAATCGGTATGCTGCATAGTGAAACACAACAACCCCTGCGGCGTTGGTATAAACGAATCACCGGTGCTGGCATATAAACGCGCCCTTGCCACCGACCCAATCTCTGCGTTCGGGGGCATCGTGTCATTCAACCGCACCATCAACGTCGAAACGGCCAAAGAACTTGCCACGGCATTCGTGGAAGTGATCATTGCTCCGGGTTATGAACCGGAAGCATTGAAAATATTACAAGGGAAAAAGAACGTTCGCATTTTAGAGATACCGTATGAGAACAGTAATACGAAAAAATATACCGAATACAAAAGCATACGCGGCGGTATCCTTATGCAGGAAGCCGATACAGCCATATTGAATTCCGAAGAAATACAGGTCGTGACCAAAAAGAAACCTACCGAAAGCGAAATGAAAGCACTTCTGTTCGCATGGAACGTCGTTAAGATCGTCAAATCAAATGCCATCGTCATTGCCGACGCTACCGGTACCATCGGTATCGGCGCGGGCCAGATGAGCCGTGTGGACTCCGTACGGTTCTCCGTAGAAAAGGCCGCTGATGCAAAACTGCCTACGGAAAACGCGATCCTCGCTTCGGATGCATTCTTCCCGTTCCGCGACAGCATCGAAGAAGCCCATAAGGTCGGTATCGCAGCGATAATACAGCCGGGCGGTTCCGTTCGTGACCAAGAGGTAATAGACGCATGCGACGAACTCGGCATTGCCATGATATTCACCGGCATCCGCCATTTCAGGCATTAAAAGGAGAACGGCATGAAAATAGCGGTCATTGGTAACGGCGGGCGTGAACACGCGCTTCTCTGGGCATTGGCCCGTGAGAAACGTCACACACTGTATGCGCTCCCGGGGAACGGCGGTACTGCATCGATCGCCGAAAATGTGGCGATAAACGACAGCGATATTGACGCAATTATTACATTTGCACGTCAGAAAATACTCGATTGCGTGATGATCGGACCTGAAAAACCGCTCGCGTTCGGATTGGCCGATAAACTCCGCGCCTGCGGCATCAAAGCTGTCGGACCGGACATCAACGGCGCACGGGTCGAATCATCAAAAATATGGGCAAAAGAATTCATGGTACGCAACGGCATACCGACCGCAACTTATGAAACATTCGATTCCTATGAAAAGGCCATAGCCTATATCAAGAAAAAAAACACCTATCCGATCGTGATCAAAGCCGACGGTCTTGCCGCCGGAAAAGGCGTTATCATCCCCGTAAACGAAACCGAAGCAGAACAGGCATTGCGTGATTGCTTCATCGATAAAAAATTCGGCACGGCCGGGCTTCATGTTGAGATCGAGGAATTCCTCACCGGTATTGAATCGTCCTATCTTGTATTCGTTGACGGCGAACATATTGTGCCGATGGTGACCTCAAAAGATCACAAACGATTGTTAGACAATGACCGCGGCCCAAATACGGGCGGTATGGGTACATTCTCGGCATCACCGTTCATCACGCCCGAACTTGAAAAAGAGATCTTAAAAAAAGTAATTATGCCTGCCGTTAAAGGGTTTTCCAAAGAATGTATCTTGTACCGCGGCATTTTATACGCAGGCATGATGATCTCGCCGTCAGGTATCAGTACATTGGAATTCAACTGCCGTTTCGGCGATCCCGAAACGCAGGTCATCATACCGCGGCTGAAAACACCGCTTAGCGAAGTGCTTGATGCATTATCATCGGGAATGCTTGAAAAACTCCCCGTTGAATGGCACAACAATGCTTCCGTGTGCGTTGTGGCGGCTTCACAAGGCTATCCCGAGGGCTATGAAAAAGGAAAACTCATCACCGGCCTTGACAAGGTGAACACAACCGTTTTTCACGCAGGTACCACAATGAATGACGGAAAGATATACACTTCCGGCGGCCGTGTGCTGGGCGTTACCGCCACAGCAGATACCATTGCCGAAGCTCGGGCAACCGTTTATAAGGAAATTGAAAAGATCCGTTTTGACGGAATGATGTATAGGAAGGATATCGGCGCTCTTTAACCGCGAAAGGAGACATATGTTCGAGAAGTTTTTCAAACTGAAAGAGAACAACACGACCGTCCGTACCGAACTTGACGCAGCTCTGGCTACGTTCATGACCATGGCGTATATCATTTTCGTCAACCCGCAGATCTTATCTGCAGCAGGTATGGATACCGGGGCCGTAATGGCCGCTACCTGTATCTCTGCCGCGATCGCAACCATTGTTATGGGGCTGTATGCCAATTACCCCATCGCGCTTGCTCCGGGTATGGGACTTAATGCATATTTTGCATTTACTGCCGTACCGTATATAACCGAACGCCTGAAAGAACAAGGTATTGACGCTTCCTCGCAATCATGGCAAGTAGCTCTTGCTGCCGTATTTGTATCAGGCTGCTTCTTTTTATTGATCACGCTTATGAAGATCCGCGAGAAAATAATCAACGGAATCCCCGACACGATCAAATATGCAACCGCTGCCGGTATCGGTTTATTTATCGCGTTTATCGGTTTAAAAGGCGCCGGGATAATCGTAGCAAATCCTGCAACATTTGTAATGTTAGGCAAATTCTCCGCACCGGAAACACTGATGGCTATCGGCGGTTTATTACTGATATCCTTCTTAATGATCAAAAAAGTGAAAGGCGCTATCCTTATCGGTATTCTGACAACAACTGTCATCGGCATCATCTATGGAATAAATGATCTGCCGACATCAATTTTCGCACTTCCCGACATGAGCCCGACATTTTTGAAAATGGACTTTAACGGTTTATGGGCTGTCGGTATATTTGACATCATTTTTGTGTTCTTGTTCGTTGACATGTTTGACACCGTTGGCACACTGGTTGGCGTCGGCGAACAGGGTGGATTTATTAAGAACGGCAAACTCCCCCGCGCAGGCAAGGCCATGACTGCTGATGCGGTAGGAACTATGGTCGGTGCCGTATGCGGTACATCTACCGTAACCTCGTATATTGAAAGTGGTGCCGGCGTTGCCGAGGGTGGCAAGACCGGTTTGACATCACTCTTCGTAGGTATCTTCTTTATCCTGGCATTGTTCTTTGCTCCGATCGCCGGCATTATCCCCGCCTATGCGACCGCCCCGGCGCTTATCATCGTCGGTATCCTGATGGCAAGCAATATTTCCAAGATCAATTGGAAAGATATGAGTGATGCTATCCCCGGTTTCTTCACATTGCTCATGATGCCGCTTACCTACAGTATCGCGACAGGCCTTGCGCTTGGCTTTATACTGTATCCGTTGTGTAAGCTTTTCGCAGGCAAATGGAAAGAAGTAAGCATTCTTACGGCAATATTGGCTTTCCTGTTCGTTCTGCGTTTCGTCTTCCTTGCGGTTTAACATGCAACGTTTCAAGTTTGACGACATACAATCTATCGCCGCCCTTATGCAAAAGGGCGGCATCTGTGTTTTCCCGACCGATACGGTATACGGCTTAGGCGGTGTATTTGACAATCCTATGGTTCTGCCGAAAATATACGGGGCTAAACACCGTTCTGCCGAAAAAAAGATACCGTTTCTCGTCTCTGATGAAGCTATGATCAAAGCGTTTTTAGCCGATGAGATCCCGCATGACATGCATCGATTGATCCAAATATTCTCGCCGGGCGGTATTACCTATATCCTTCCCGGAAAACCGTCGATCCGAGATTTTGCTGCTGACGACGGTACTGTAGGCGTTCGGATCCCAAACTCGCCCTTTTTGCTTAATTTGATACGCACTGTCGGAAAACCGCTATTAGCAACGTCGGCAAATATCTCCGGCCAACCCGACCTTCATACGATGGGTGAGATCGAACGCACGTTCATGAATTCGATCGACGGTATTGTGATCGGCAATCAGGCCTCATCAACGATTCCATCAACGATCATTACCTTTGCCGAGGACTTGCCGCGCTTTTTACGGGTCGGCAGCATTTCCAAAGAAGATATCCGCAGGTATGTACAAACAAAAACCTTTGTACTCTTTGTGTGCACCGGCAATACATGCCGTTCACCACTTGCCGAATATTATGCAAAAACAAAATTAAACCCGCGCTTCTATCATATCGAATCAGCTGGCACATCGGCTGTAGACGGCATGCCAATCTCTGAGCATTCCGCTCGGATATTGAAGGATAACAACATCGTTTTCAAGAAGACCGCTCAACAACTCACTGCATTTCTCGCTTCCTTGAGCGATGTTCAATTAACATTGGAAAACAATCATAAAATATATACAGAACGAATGTTTCACAACAGCCGGGCATTTACGCTCAATGAAATGGCGCTTAATCACGGTTCGATCGGTATCAATGGTGAGATATCATGCGGAACAATACATCAAGGTTCCGACATCGCCGATCCTGTCGGTAAAGAATACATGGTGTACCAGCAGACTTTCGGCGAGATAGCCGGTGCTATCGACACTATCACATGGGCAGATGCCCTTCCGGAAAGGTAAAACTATGAAAACCATTATCGTATGTTTGCTATTGGCAACAGCCGTTGCAACGATCCGGGCTGAAGGCGTCATTTCCCGCGGTATGGGGCGAAGCGGTTTTACCGAACCCAACAACACGATTTCCATCGCAATTAATCCAGCGCTTCTTGCATATTCTCAAACGGCAGATCTATCCTTTGATTATATGACCACCGACGATATAAGCATTGGCCGCTACGATATCGCATGGGCCGGAATGCTGAAATCAGAAAAAATCGGTGCCGGGCTGTGTGTCGAATATGATTATTTACCAAGCGAATCGGTCTATCTTCCGAGATCGTATGTTTTTTCAATACCATTGTGCTATCGGATCTACCCGTATTTGTCAGTAGGTGTAACGCCTCATTTGTTATACAGTCAACAGTATGCTGCAACACCGTTCAGAGAGCTGAATGCGCACATCTCCGTTATGGGTGATATTGCTAAAAAAATATCGATCGCTGTCGGCCTCGAAAATTTACGCGATACCGTTCATACGGAAAGAGCATTACTTATCGGAGTAAAAAATGATCTTATTTTCAGTATGCCCATCTATTACAGCTACACGAAAACATTGACGTCAAAACAGGAGAAACACAGCATAGGCATTGAATATCGTATGTATCCGTATGCAGATATTCGCGTAGGGTTCAACCATGATCCGATCAATGATAATGCGGATTTCTTCTCTCTCGGTGCCACGTGGTATGTCAATCCCGATATCTGCATTAGTTATGCTTATGAGAACAACGGCCCCGGGCATACAGAACTGCATTCTATCGGCGTAAAACTCATTGACTTTGATTTTGTAAATGAGTAAACGCCCCGTACTCCTTTCGTATTATGTGACCACTGCGTGCAATGCCCGTTGTGGATTTTGCGCGATCTGGCAAACTGAAGAACCCCGTTTTGCCGACATAAATGATGTTGTGCGAAATTGTAACGATGCACGAAAATTAGGCGCACGGTTTGTGGATTTTACCGGCGGCGAACCGCTTCTGTATCCCCATCTTGTCGAAGCGTTGACCGAAGCAAAACACTGCGGAATGTATACATCCATCACTACCAACACGCTTCTCTACCCGCATTACGCCGAGCAATTGCGAAAAAAGATCGATTTTCTGTTGTTCTCAATCGACGGCACAAAATCCCATCATGATGCTAACCGGGGTGTGTCTTGCTATGATACGCTCTGCGAAAGCCTCTCTCTGGCAAAAAGCCTTGGCGAACGACCGGAGCTGTTGTTTACCGTTACCGATGCTTCGGTTTGTTTTCTTGATGATGTCTATCGGCTTGC
>CAZIJP010000085.1:0-11413 GCA_964539615.1 uncultured bacterium | reverse complement strand
AAAAAAAACCGCCCCTCTGTCGAAGGGCGGCCGTAAAGATCGTAGTGTAAATATCAGACGCGTGACAATGCTTTTTCGATCGCTGCGAAAGCGGTATCGAGATCAGCTTTGGTAACGTCAAGGAACGGACGGAAACGCACGGATACGGCGCCGCACGGAAGTACGACAACGTTCTCTTTGTACATTTCGCTTACGAATTTACCGCGCGCATCAGTGTCTTTCAGATCGAAAGCCATCATGAGGCCTTTCCCGCGGATATTGGTGATCTTACCTTCGAGAGTGCGAAGTTTACCGATGAAGTATTCGCCCATCTTGGCTGCGTTCTCAACAAGGTTGTCTTCTTTGATGATCTCGAGGTAACGGGTTGCGCGTACCATATCGGCAAGGTTGCCGCCCCAGGTGGAGTTGATACGGCTTGCCTCATGGAATACGTTGTCTTCCACTTCATCAACACGCGGGCTGACGAATATACCGCAAACCTGCATTTTTTTACCAAACGCAACGATATCCGGTTGGATTCCATAGTGTTCGAATGCCCACATCTTACCGGTCAAACCGCAGCCGGACTGAACTTCGTCGACGATAAACATCATCTCGTTCTCGCGGCAGATGGTCTGAAGCTGTTGCATGAATTCCGGACGGAAATGGTTGTCGCCGCCTTCGCCCTGTATGGACTCAATGATCAATCCGGCGATATCATCTTTATTCTTTGCAAGTGCATCCATGATCTGAGCTATTGAACGCTTTTCCGCTTCAACAACATCATTGAGGTGTTTTTCAAGTGGGAAAACGATCTTCGGATTGTCTACACGAGGCCAGTCAAATTTCGGGAAGAACTTGGTCTTACGCGGGTCGTGAGTATTGGTCATGGTAAGGGTATACCCGGTACGGCCATGGAAAGCTTCCTTGAAATGAATGATCTTTGAGCCTTTTTCCTCTTTGTAACCTTTTTTGAAATTCTTTCTGATCTTCCAGTCAAACGCGGTCTTCACTGCGTTTTCGATTGCCAAGGCGCCGCCGGCTACGAAGAACATGTACTTCATATAATCCGGTTTAGCAATGCGGGCTACTGCGTCCACGAACTCAGCCATCTCTACTGTGTAAATGTCGCTGTTCGACGGATTGCCGATTGCAACTTTACCCATTTTTTCCACGAATTTCGGATCGCGGATCTTCGGATGGTTGTGGCCTACCGGTTGAGAAGCGAAAAACGAGAACATATCGAGTAGCATAACGTCATTACGCGAGTCGTAAATATACGCTCCCTTGCTTTTCTCCAGGTCGTACACCATATCAAAGCCGTCTGCGAGCATGTGACGCCCGAGCACTTCATGCACGTTTTTTGGTGTGATAGTTGACATATATATCACCCTCCTTTTGTTTCCGTGAGCAAATTCTACCTGTTAAAAAACACCCTGTCAATACAATTCGGGCAATTTTAGCCGTTTTTCGCCAATTACGACCGATATTGAGCCAAAATTGACCAAAACAGCTCAAAATCACGTATACGCGAGCAAAACCGACTTTACTCTTGTTTTTCGTTGTTCTTTTGGTTTTTTACGAGTTTATTAAGCAGCGTTATATCCGAAACGGCGCGTGCAGCTTCCTTATTTTCCTGACAAATTTGGATATAGATCTCTTTTCTGTACACTTTTACATCTTCCGGGGCTTCAATGCCGATTTTTACCTGATCTCCACGTACTTCTATGATACGTATCTCTATGTTTTCGCCGATCATGATACTTTCGTCTTTTTTTCTGCTGAGTATTAACATGTTGCTCTCCGGATCGCATCGGCAATGCTGTGTTTCGTTGAATAGTGCGGATCGCTGAGGATTATCTGCTTTGCCCGCTTATTGTTCATATTGATGATGATCGGACCGACAAGATTAGCCGTCATATTTTCAAGACTGCCGTCGGGGGTGTTGACAATGACAATGATCACGGCATCTGCCTCGTTGCTAATCTCTATTTCTTCCAATAATTCCCGCTGTACTGCCACACGATAATCCGGCCAAAAAAGCGCCGGCGCCGTGACCACAAAAGCCACATCAGGGGCATCAACGCATTGCAGCCATTTGAAGGTACTGTTCTCCTCAGGATCGATTATCACAAAACGAGTAAATTTCTCAAATCCCACCAGACCGTGGGGAAACGTATACATATCGTTCTCAATAATTTCCAACTGTTCCCCAGATTTCGTGAGTATGTTCATGTCAGCTCCTCAATTTGAAGAATTCCACCATAAGGTCGCGAACACGCTTCATATCATTATAGTCAATATTTTCTTTTACGGAATGCACATCGTTCATCCCGATACCGATCACTACACCGGATATGCCTTTTTCATTGAACACATTACCGTCGTTACCGCCGTTACATTTCACAAGGGTCTGTTTTCTATTGAGCGCTTCTCCAGCCTTGCACAGATCGTTAATGACCGGAGTATCGGTTGGTAAGCAGAAGGGATTATACCGAGTTTTGATCTCATACTGTAATTCCGGATAATACCATGTACCTTTATCGTTTATTTTAAAATCTCGTATGGTTTCCCACGCAGTATGCAAGATCTGCTGTATATAGTAATCCAGCTTTTCTTTATTGTGTGATCGAAGCTCTCCGGTAAATGTCACAAACTCAGGCACGATATTGGTAGCCATCCCGCCCTGAATTGTACCGACACTGGTGGTCGTCTCAAAATCGATACGTCCGTTTGGGAGCTTAGCAATGATCGCCGCAGCCACAACGATAGCATTGATACCTTTTTCCGGTTCAAGGCCTGCATGAGCAGCTTTACCCTTAATAGTAAATGAGAAATTTTTCTGTCCGACAGAAGCATATCCGATCTTATCCATATCGGTCATATCAAAAATGATCATTTCCTTGTTTTTGAACCAGCTTACGTCAAAAGCTTTTGCGCCGAGCAATCCCACTTCTTCTGAAATGGAAATACAGACTTCGATATCCCCGTGTCCGATCTTTTGTTCTTTCAATGCGCGGATTGTATCGAATATTATCGCGATACCTGCTTTATCGTCGCCGCCGAGTACACTGTTGCCGTCGCTGCGGATCACCGATCCGTCGATAACGGGATGTTGCACCGCTGCAGGCACTACGGTATCCGAATGCACGCTGAGAATGACGCCTTTTTTTGCAGGGTCGCCTTTGAGCAATCCGTAAATGTTATAACCGTCGGATTTACATGTTTCGCCTGCTTTATCGGTCTTAACCTCAAAACCAAGATTTTTCATTTTTTCGACAAGGTATGCACATATATCTTTTTCTTTCCCGGAAGGAGAAGGGATCGCCACCATCTCGAGAAAATCCTTGAACATTAATTCCATTATCATTTGAACAACTCCTCAATACGGTCCATACCTTCCCTAATTGCCTCAAGAGATGTAGCATAAGAAAACCGAATAAATCCTTCCATACCGAATGCACTGCCGCTGACGCCCGCCACCTTGACGTTATCAAGAATATATTCGATCAGCGCATCGGATGTGACAAATCCTTTGGCCGCCATCAAGTCTCGCACATCGGGGAAAACATAAAATGCACCGGGCGGCACATTACATTTGATGCCGGGGATTTTATTCAAGCGCTCGACCATATAATCGCGCCTTTTTTTGAACTCGCCGCACATCATTGCAAGATCGCCGGTAACCTGACTTAATGCCGCGAATGATGCATACTGGGATATTGAATTAGGACATGATGTGATCTGCTCCTGAAGGGTTCCCATTGCCTTTATAACGTGGTCAGGGCCAGCCGCATACCCGATACGCCATCCGGTCATCGCATAGGCCTTGGAAACACCGTTAATGATGATCGTGTGTTCGGGAATGAACGTAGCGATCGAAAAATGCTTCGCTCCGTCATAGATAAGTTTTTCATAGATCTCGTCCGAAATGACCCATATATTTTTTTTAATGACAAAATTAGCAAGCTCTTTCATGAATTTTTCGGAATACACTGCGCCGGTCGGATTATTAGGCGTATTGAGAATAAGTAATTTGGTTCTGGACGTATAGTTATTTTCAATGTCCTCCATACGCGGTTCGAAATTATTGTCAGCCGGGCAATTTATGATCACCGGCACACCGCGCGCTGTCTTTATTTGCTCGGTGTACGATACCCAATACGGCGCAAACACCATTACCTCGTCACCGTCGTTCACTAATGAAAAAACGGCATTCCATAATGCATGCTTTGCTCCGTTTGAAACAAGAATGTTTTTCGCTTTGTAGGTAACGCCGTTATCATCGGCAAGTTTTTTGCATATCGCTTCTTTAAGCTCGGGAATACCCGATGAAACGGTATATTTGGTCTTGCCGCTGTTCATGGCCTCAGTTGCTGCCGTGCGAATATATTCCGGTGTATTGAAATCCGGTTCTCCTGCACCAAAAGCGATCACTTTCTCCCCTTTAGCCTTGAGTTCTGCAACCTTGCGGGTGACCGCCAGTGTCGGTGACGACTCCAGCGATTCTACGATCCTCGATAACTGCATATATAAGCTCCTTAACTGTTTAAAATAGCCAAACAAACGGTATTGACGATATCATCCACGCTACATCCGCGTGAAAGATCATTATACGGTTTACGAAGTCCCTGAATGACCGGACCGATCGCCTCCGCTTTTGCAAGACGCTGAACCAATTTATATCCGATATTACCGGCCTCAAGTGTAGGGAAAATGAGACAGTTCGCATGGCCTGCAACAAAAGACCCCGGAGACTTCTTTTTGGCGACCGCTTCGATCAACGCCGCATCAGCCTGAAGCTCACCGTCAAAATCAAACGGTACATTACGGTCTCGCAATATCTTGCAAGCCTCAACTACCTTATCGACATCAGGATGCTCGCCGCTGCCCTTGGTAGAAAATGAGAGCATGGCAACAAGCGGTTCTATACCTAAAAGTTTCTCAGTGGTACGGGCAGAAGATTCGGCAATGTCCGCCAATTGCTCAGCCGTGGGATCAGGCACAACGGCACAATCGCCAAAAACCAGCGTCCCGTTCTTACCGAACGGACAATCCGGCACGATCATGATAAATACGGAAGAAACGGTCTTCACGCCGGGCATAAGCCCGACACCCTGCAAGGCGGCACGAAGAACATCACCGGTCGTATGCTGCGCACCTGCAACAACAGCATCCACCACATTGTTTGCAAGAAGCATTGAAGCATAATAAAGACTGTTGGTCATGGTCTCACGGGCTTGTTCGGGTGTAACACCTTTATGTTTGCGTTTTTCATAAAATTGTTGAACAAAACTGTCAAATTGGGGATCTTTTTTATGATCTTTAATAATTATCTTATCCGAGTAGATCTTTTTTTCAGCAAGCTCCTGTCTGATCTCTTTTTCATCACCGACAAGACAGACCGATTTGACCAAGTCTTCTTCCAACAGGATCTTTACGGCATAAATAGTACGCTCATCATCAACTTCCGGCAAGCATATTCTACCCGATTTATAATGGGCCTTTTCACGTAATTCTTTGATAAAATCCATGGTCTTGTTCCTCCAATATTATAGTAAATGTGTACACAATCCGTCGCGTAATTTCGGTTCAAACCATGTCGATTTCGGCGGCATGATCTGCCCTGCATCGGCAACAGCCATTAATTGTTCAATTGTCGTAGCGTGCATGGCAAATGCCACAGCGTAGTTACCGCTGTCAACATTTTTCTCGAGTTCACCTAAACCGCGAATACCGCCCACGAAATTGATACGTTTATCGGTGCGCGGGTCGCCTATACCCAACACAGGCGCAAGCAAATTCTCCTGAAGGATGGACACATCCAGGGATTTGATCGGATCTTTTTCATCGAACGATCCTTTTTTAGCGGTTATTTTAAACCACTTTTTATTGATATAGAGGCCAAAATCATGAACATTTTCAGGATGATACGGTTTGCCGGATTCAGAAATTTCTTTGAGGTCAAATTTTTCGCCGATGGTCTTCATGAATGATTCTATCGATAGACCGTTAAGATCTTTCACGATACGGTTATAATCCATGATGAACATCTGATTATGAGGAAATATTACTGAAAGGAAAAAATTGTATTCCTCGTTGCCCGTATGCGCCTTGTTCTCGGCCTTCATCAAAGCACGGGTACGCATGGCCGCTGCAGAACGATGATGGCCGTCGGCAACATAAAGTACAGGGATCACAGAAAAATAACTGCGAAGCTTTTCTATGGTACCAGGTTCATCAATTATCCAAAAGGTATGCTTTACTTCAATACGGTCGGTGGTTTTAAAATCATAGACCGGTTTATTATTGTTCATATGATCGGTCACGAGCGCATCAATTTTCGGCTCTGCTTTATAAGTCAGAAACACGGGACCGGATTGGGATTTCGTTGTGTATACATGCAACGTACGGTCATCTTCTTTGTCTTTTCTGGTCAACTCATGTTTTTTTATGATATTATTTTCATAATCGTCAACGGAAGAAGCTGCTACGATCCCTATCTGAACATGGTCACCCATCTGTTGACGGTATATATAATAACAGTCCTTTTCATCCTGTTTAAGCCAGCCTTTTTTGATAAAGGTCTGGAAGTTTTCGAGCGCTTTTTGATACACTTTTTCATCATGAACATCTAATTCCGGTGGAAGATCGATCTCCGGTTTTCCGATATGAAGGAACGTAAACTCATTACCATTCGCCATCTCGCGCGCTTCGTCGGAATCAAGCACATCATACGGCGGAGCAGCGATCTTAGCCACAAGATCGGGATTTGCCCGCAAGCCCCTGAACGGTTTCACCTTAGCCATATATGAATCCTCCTTAAATTATTATCTGGTTCAATAATAACGGGATACCTTTTTTTGTCAATGGAAATCGAACCGTCGAGATGCGAAATTATTACTTGTTTGAGCAAAGACCAAGAATCAATAACAAAGCTTTGTTTGTTTTTAATTATTGAAGAATTAAGCTCCCTAAAAATATTGATTAATGCAAAAACACATGCTACAATTATTTCGCAGGACTAAATAGTTTTAGGTCAAACGATATCGAAAGGAGTTTGTGATGATAGCTCAAAGACTCGACGCTTTAAGGAAACTTATGAAAGAAAACGGTATCGATGCATATGTCATTCCCAGTGCCGATGCACATCAAAGCGAATATGTGGCTTCTTATTGGAAATCACGCGAATGGATCAGCGGTTTCACCGGCTCGGCAGGATTGGCAGTGGTCACGCTTGATCACGCAAATCTATGGACAGACGGCAGATATTACATTCAAGCTGAAAAACAGATAACTGGTTCTGAATTTGAATTATTTAAAGCTGGCACTCCCGGAGTACCGACTTTCATAGAATGGCTCGCAGATTCAATGAAACCGGGCACAACTGTCGGATTTGACGGTAGGACATTCTCGGTTACCGAGATCAGACAAATGATTAAACTATTTAAAACAAAGAAAATAGCAGTAAAGGCGGATAAGGACCTTATAGACATCTTATGGGCTGACCGGCCTGCTATTCCTAAAGAACCGTTATTTGAACATGCCGTAACATTCGCAGGAAAAAACAGAACGGAAAAATTATCATCATTGCGTGAATATATGCGCACTAAAAACACGACGCACTATATCGTAACAACCCTTGACGACATTGCATGGCTCTACAATTTGCGCGGCCATGACATGCCTTCATTACCCGTATTTTATGCGTATACCCTTATCGGTTTAACAACAGCAAAACTCTATATCGACATGGATAAAATAACACCTGAGATCGCTTCGTCATTAAAAAAAGATGGCGTAGAGGTATACTCTTATGAAACGATCCGGTCACATCTTGAAAGTTTATCCGCAACGGATATAGTAGGTTACGATCCTGACCGCTTAAATTGCATGCTTGAACAAGCAATACCGGCTGCTACCGAACGGTATGAAGAATACCTGCATGTGATCCTTATGAAATCTCCGAAAAACACCGTCGAGATCGGCAATATCCGGAACTGTTACATCAAAGACTGCGTGGCTTTGGAAAAATTCTTCTACTGGCTTGAAACGCATATCGGCAAAGAGCCCATTACGGAAATTTCTGCCGAAGAAAAACTCCTTACGTTCAGAAAAGCGCAAGATTTATTCATTGAACCAAGCTTCTACCCGATATCAGCATATCGTGCAAATGCCGCCATGATGCATTACCGTGCAACACTTGACGATCATGCCGAGCTGAAACCCGAACACTTCTACCTCCTTGATTCAGGCGGTCATTAT
This sequence comes from uncultured bacterium, assembly GCA_964539615.1. GTDB lineage: Bacteria > Macinerneyibacteriota > Macinerneyibacteria > Macinerneyibacteriales > CAYRFE01 > CAYRFE01. The sequence goes on along the minus strand of CAZIJP010000085.1, from coordinate 3,169 downwards.
CTGGACGGAACAACCGATATCACTCGTACGGTTGCTCTCGGCCCGATATCCGAAGAAGAAATAAAAGATTTCACGCTTGTGTTAAAATCCGTCATTAATCTCAGCATCATCAATTTTGTATACGGCTCGACCGGTACGCATCTGGATGTGTTGGCACGCAGACCCATGTGGGAACACGGCATGGATTATAAATGCGGCACAGGGCACGGTGTCGGTATGCTCGGTAGCGTTCATGAGGCGCCGCAGCGATTTGTGAACAACGGTATCAATACATTCAAGCTGGAAGAGGGCATGCTTATCACCAATGAACCGGGCGTATATAAAGCAGGCAAACACGGCATACGGACAGAGAACACGTTACTGGTACAGAAAGGCGATTTCACTGAATACGGCGGTCAATTTATGAATTTTGAAACACTCACCTATTGCCATATCGATACTGACGCAATAGACGTAGCGTTATTGACTGAGACCGAACGCCATTGGTTGAATAATTATCATGAACAAGTATTCTCAAAGATTTCGCCGTTTCTTTCTCCCGAAGAAAAAACCTGGCTTAAGGAAAAAACAAAAGCTGTATAACAACGCCTCTGTGATTCATAATTATAAGCCCCCTTTTAGGGGCTTTTTTTATGTATCAAATGATTTTACCATCAATCAAACTAGTTTGTCATTTTAGAATTGAAATCCTAAATTAGTAAACTATCATCCGAAAAAAAGGAGGCTACTATGCGATTCTGTATACTGCTCATTTCATTACTTTTTCTTCATCTATCAGCCCATGCTGCATGCGATTTATTCACACAAGATATGAAAGGCGCGTTTACTCCGGGATATACCGTCATTCATACATATGATTACACGCGTACGATCGGTGTATCGGATTCATCAACGAACAAAAAATTGTACCGACCCATGCAGATTTCAATTTGGTATCCGGCAAAAAAAACGTCAAAACATCACATCACAGTGAGGGATTATTTTTGCTCGGCCATATCAAAAAATGATTTTTCAAAAAATACCGATGCCGACCGAACGATCTATTATGAGCAATATATTAAACAATACCGTCGTCAGGAAGACATCAAACGTTTGATGGGACAAGAAACCGGCGCTTTTTATGATGCTAAATTCGCCGACGGCACATTCCCGCTTATTTTGTATATTCCCGGAGGCGGCGAAGAAGCTTTTGAAAATTTCGCATTATTTGAGTTATTGGCAAGCAATGGATATATTGTGGCATCAGTACCGTCCATGGGAAGCCTGTCGTCCGAGATCGATTTTGATGAGAATCTCGCGTATGATGCACAATTGAATGACCTGAGATTTTTATACTCATGTATGCGTGGCTACCCGCACGTGGATACCGGATCTATTGCAACGATGGGGTTCTGCATGGGAACGATCGCAGGGGTTAATTTTGCTCATGAAAATGCAGACATCGACGCGATCGTAAGTCTTTACGGTGCTATCGATATCCCGGGTGTACGGAATACGTTAGGAAAATTCCCTTATCATGATTTTGCAAACAGGCAACTTGCTTATTTTACGGCAGCTGGCTCGGAGGAACAACGCGATTCGTTTATGTTCAATACAATACGTGCACATGATGCGTGCATGCTTCGATTGAACGGTGAACATACGGTTTTTACATCATTTTACATCTTTCAAACGTATTTCAGGCAAAAACCCGAGACCCATACTGTTTCACGTCAGAGCTATTCCGCGTTATGCGCATATGTTCTTAGTTTCTGTAACGCCTATCTAAAAAACGACCCGCAATCTTTAGCATTTCTCCATAAAGAAGTTAACAGTGTTTTAAATAATTCGATCATAAAATCCTATAGTTTCAAACCTGCCAGCGGGACTCTTCCGGACAAAAGACAATTCACCGATGAAATACTGACAATGACCTCGGAAAAAATAACTGAGCGGATAAATAGCTATCATGCCATTGATCCTTCGGCAATACTTTTCATACCTGAAATACTTGTATCAACGGGATACCGCTATGCCCGCGAAAAGAAATATAATGAAGCAATTGGTATTTTTACTGTGCTCACCGTTGAATTTCCGACATTATGGCAGGGTTACGCCGGGCTTGGCGATGTGTATTACGATATGGGAAAGAACGAAGAATCAAAAACGGCCTTTTCAAAAATACTTACTTTCGATCCAACAAATGAGATTGCGATCCAATCCTTGAAAATACTTTCTGCAAAAAAACAATAATACCCCACAATCAATGATTTAAGCGCACGGATTTCCCGTGCGCCTTTACCAATTCACATATAATTTTCTTGACATGCTGGGGCAGCCGTATAGTATCTATGCATGAAATATAACAACTCAAGGACATGTTCCAGATAATGACTCAAAATATTTTCATGAATACGTTTTACCTGTTCACACATCCTTTTTCAACACTCAAACAGGAGTATCTATAGTATGGGGAAAATCAACGCTTTATTATCAGCGTTATTCGCCGCATTGACCGCAATACTTGCAAAGATCGGCATAAAGAACAATAATCCCAATCTGGCCACGGCTATTCGTACACTTGTCATTTTATTCATTACATGGGGGATCGTAGTAGCCTCCGGTCATATCAAGGATATGAAAACACTGCTGCGGACACAATCGTTATTATAACAAAAGAGCAACTGTACTGAAGAATATATACGCAATGGAAAAAACCACAATAATGCTGAAGACAAATCATCCCGTAGCGCTCATAGCTGCATTTTGTACCGCAATGCTTATAAACAAGATTAACCTTACTATAGCAATAATAAAAACTACATTACTAAAGGCATCACAATGCAGACCATTCGTTTGATTCGACATTTCCCCGTCAATTATTCATTCAATAAGATCATCTCCGGCGACGAAATAGCCCGGGCGCTGATCGATTATGATGATCCGACACTTTTAAGAATCCCTGATCCTGTTCCGAGATATTCTTTCCCGAGCGCGCTTTACTCTAGCGATCTCAACCGGGCTCGCATAACAGCCGAAATGATATTTGGCAAAGCACCGATACAAGATCAGCGTTTACGCGAGTTTGTTTTTGAGCCGATTATTGATCCAACAATTAAACTTCCGGAATGGATATGGGGAATTCTAGGCCGCTATTTCGCTTCAAAACAAAAAAACGAATCATTCAAAA
>CAZIJP010000084.1:1149-12179 GCA_964539615.1 uncultured bacterium | reverse complement strand
TGAATGTCTCAAGAGTTGAAGGCACTCCCGGAAACCACTGCCCGACAGCAACGCCAACAGCAATACACAAAAGAACCCATACGGTAAGATAACGTTCAAAAAAACCGATTCTCTTTTCCATATTTCCTCCTATTTTGCAGGTCGTTCGCAAACAAAGTTACCGGCTATTAATGCTTCTTTATCCGCATCATAATGATTTCCATTAATCTTCGTTACTATTTCCAAGACATTTTGAATTATCTCGGATGTATCAGGATTTACGGTATAATATGTCCAATACGATGATTTTTCTTCAATAACCAATTTTGATATTTTCAGTTTTTTGAGGTGTGCTGATACGGTTGCATAGCTTAACCCGAGTATTCCGACAAGTTCGCATACACAACATTTTCTTACTTGTAACAATTTGATGATACGAATACGGTTACATTCCCCGAGAGTCTTAAATAATTTTGCAGCCTGACATTCCATTTCGCCCTCCTTCGAAATAATTATAAGTATGTGGTTCCTTTTCGTCAAGTATAAAAATGAATGACTATCAAAATTATGGTTCCGGTGAGAATACTCTCTAGATTTCATACCCTTATTCATTTCGATCACGTTACGCTAGAACACCCGATACTGTAGTAAGGGATTCGACTTTTTAGTGTACGACATGGCTCTCGGAATCTGCCTTTTCCTTATCAGATGCATTATCTCAATGCCCCATGATTCATAATGACACCTTTGTTACTAAAAGAAAAAAACCCACCGGCTCCACTCGCATAAGAAGCATCGTCGCCATACCCGCTTAATCGCATTATGTGATACTTCCCCGAATCCGCACTTCTTTAATTATTTCGCTTCCTGAAAGTATACTACCCCTATATAACCCAACACGATTCCCATACATTGCCGCACACATCATACAATCTAATTTCATTAGACAGCTATAGTAATATTATCTTCTTGTATTCGTTAAAATGAAAGTAACGTCGCACGCATAACCGAATAGCATAATTAATACATAAATAATCCTATACTATATGAAACTTTTTTATTGTCGAACTGTTCTAGTAGTATATTATAAGGAGGAATCCATGAAAATAGTTCTTACTATACTATTATTTTTTTCTGTTGCTGTGGTATACGCCGGAGATTTTGACACGCGGTTGAAAGAAGCCTTTACGCTTCTTGATTCAAATAAAATGAATGAAGCGGAAGCATTATTTATTTCTTTGGACAAAGAACAGGCGGATAATCCGGAGATCTTATACGGGCTGGCAGTATGCGCACTTTCAAAAAAAGAATTTGACAGATCTGTGGAATTGTGCGAAAAAGCGATAACCTTCAAAAAAGATGCGAGGTATTACTATATACTCGGAGCAGCATATGGAAGCAAGGCTCAAAAAACAAATGTATTGAAGCAACTCGGTTTGGTAAAAAAAATCCGCGCCGCATTTGAGGAAGCTTGTAAGTTGAATCCCACCTATCTTGAACCGCGTTTGGCAATGATCCAATTCCATCTTCAAGCGCCGGGCATTGCCGGAGGCAGTATAAAGGAAGCGTTTCGATATGCTGACGAGATCGAAATATTCGACAAGATCAACGCCATGTTTGCCCGTGCCTCAATTTACGAATCTGAAAAAGAATATGCCAACGCCATAAAAGAATATAAAAATATTCTATCCAAAGAACCGGCAAGCGAAAATGCTTATATCGGCCTTATCAATGCCTACATTCTGGCCAAAGACGGACAAAACGCGTTACTGTCTATAAACAGTGCGGAAAAAATACTTTCCGGAAAACCGGTTTGGCTCTATATGCGCGGTAAAATAAGCGCGGAATGCGGTATTGAGCTCGATACAGGAGCAAGGGTATTACAAGAATATATTGACAAAAAACCAACCGGGAATCTTCCGAAAGAAACATACGCGTATTGGCGGCTCGGTATGATAGCCGAATGGCAAAAGAATACCGAGAAGGCAAAAGAATACTACACCACAGCTCTTACCTGTGATAAAAACAATAAAAATGCTCAGAAGGCTTTGGAAAAATTAACAAAAAAGAACGAGAAAAAAACGGGACGATAATTACCTGAATTGCTTTATGATCACTCAGGAGAAAATTTCGGCAAATTGCCGTTTTTCTCCTTTTTTTCTCGAATGTCGCAGACAAAATTACCGGTTATTTTGAGCAATCGTTAAATCATCACATATTTTAAATGCACTCTTTTCAATCGGTGTGATTTATACCTTTTTCGGGAAATAAATGTATTCCGTGAGCGATCTTACCACGGCCTGCCTGATATGTGATGAGAGCTCTAAGGGCGGGAGACCGCCCTTAGTCAATGATCATTTTAATTTGAGTTTTGTAAGAAGGTCTTCGCCGGTAAGCAGCTGATACGCATCGAGGTATTTTTTTGATGTGGTCTCGATCACGTCAGCAGGCAAATGAGGCGGCGTGGAATTCTTATCCCAACCGGAATTCACAAGCCAATCACGCAGGAATTGTTTGTCAAAGCTTTTCTGCCCTTTTCCGAGTGTATATCCTTCGACCGGCCAGAATCGCGATGAATCTGGTGTGAGCACCTCATCTATCAGTATCACTTTATTATCATACATTCCGAATTCCATTTTTGTGTCGGCGATGATTATACCGCGTTTCTTGGCATATTCTTTAGCCTTCATATACAGTGCGATGCTCTTGTCACGGAGGTTATACGCAAGCTCTGCTCCAACCCGGCTTTTCATTTCATCAAAGGTGATGTTCTCGTCATGACCTTCATCGGCTTTCGTGGTAGGCGTAAATATCGGCTCGGTAAGCTCCTGACTTTCCTGCAGTGATTTCGGCAAATCGATGCCGCACACGCTGCCGCTATTTTTATAGGAATCCCATCCCGACCCGGTGATAAAACCTCGCACGATACATTCCACTTTGATCGGCTGTGCTTTTTTCACGATCACACTGCGGCCGAACAATTGGTCTTTGAAAGACTTGAGGTCGCCGGGAAACTGATCGAAATCATTGATAAGGCATTGATTATCGATCACGTCCTTCAGGAAATCAAACCAGAACAACGCAAGATTATTGAGCACCATACCTTTATACGGTATCGGTTCATGCATGATCCAGTCATATGCGGACATGCGGTCGGTGGTGACGATAAGCAGGTCTTTGCCCACTTCGTAAATGTCGCGTACTTTCCCCTGCGAGATCTTTTTAAATCCTTTCAGATCGGTCTCACGTACCGGTTTCATCGTAATCCTCCCTTGGTTTGTATGCGGCCCAGAATATCGTCCATAATTACATCGTCACTCTGTTCATCAAGGTCATACCACACGGCATCCGGCACTTTTCTGAACCATATGAGCTGCCTTCGTGCAAAATGGCGCGTATCGCGTTTGATGCAATGCACCGCCTCGCTGTAGCTCAGGTCACCGTTGAGGTGGCTTATTATAGTGCGGTATCCCAAAGATTCAAATGCTTTTTCATTGCCTGTATATTTTTTTAATAATTCTTTCACTTCATCCACCCAGCCGCCTTCCAGCATGGCATCCACACGGCTGTTGATACGGTCATAGAGAATATCCCTCTTCCTGTTCAACACGATATACAGATACGAATACGGTGATTCGGGTGTGGCCTTGTGCCATTCGCTCAAGGTTTTGCCTGTTGTATGATACACTTCAAGCGCTCTGATCGTACGTTGCGCGTCATTGGGGTGTATACGCTTTGCGCTTGCATGATCGACACGTTCCAATTCTTCGCGTAACAACTGCTGCCCGTCGTTCTTCCATTGCTCCTGAAGTTTTACACGCAACACTTCATCGCTGCCCGGCGCTTCGGTAAATCCCGTCACAAGACGGTTTATGTACATCGGCGTACCGCCTGACACCACAGCATGTTTGCCGCGTGATACGATATCATCCAATGCATTCTCGGTAGCCGACAAAAACGCCGACACATCAAACACGGTGTCCGGATCGCACACATCGATCATATGATACGGCACTTGAGCAGGCAAAGCAGGTTTGGCCGTGCCTACGGTCAATCCGCGGTATACGGTCTGCGAATCTGCTGCAATGATCTCAGCATTACACCGCAATGCCAGTTTTTCTGAAAGATCTGATTTCCCTACGGCGGTCGGCCCCGTGATGATGATAAAATCAATCATATACTATCACAACCGTTTGAACCATTGATCGATGTCGGCATGAGCGATGCGCTTTACGACAGGCCTTCCGTGGGGGCATGTGAGCGTAAAACCGCCCTTCAGACAATAATTGAGGAACAATTCCGCATCGGCAGAACTAACCTGATCGCCGGTGCGAAGCGAGGCCTTACAAGCCATCTGAGCGATCGTCTCTGCACGGGGATGCCTCGGATCGTCGGTCTCAAGGCCGTCGATGATGCGCCGTATGATCGACTCGGCATCGGCATGGCGGCTTCCTATCAGCGGTACCGTCTCTACGATCACAGTGTCGTCGCCAAATGGACGCACGGTGATACCGAACCGTTCAAACAATTCGGCGTTCTCGGCGATCACATCGGCATACTGCCTTCCGACATGCACTGCCTGGGGGATGATGCGCGCCACGTGGTCACCCATATCGTTTGCACTGAAGCGGTCATAGAGTATCCTCTCGTTCAAGGCATGAAAATCTATGAACAGCATCTCCTCGTTTGACGCAAATACAAGATACCGGTCGAAGACGAGACCATTGTAATTGTAGTCGTGCGGTATTTCCCGCTCCGTATGTTCACTCTGTGCATCGCCTGCTTCAAACAATGAACCGGGACGGACGGCATACTCTGCATGCGGCTCTGTAATGAACGTCTGTAAACTGTCCGTAAAACTCGTTGCAGATACATTCTCCATCGTTGTGAATAACGGGCGCACGGCATGATATACGGCGGAATACAATTCCTTGTCATCGGCAAAACGAACCTCCGCTTTTTGCGGATGCACGTTCACATCCACCTGTTCGCCGTCAACCGTGAGGAATAAGAACACATACGGATATTCCTGCGGCTCGAAGATACCGTGCAACGCATTCTTTACGGTAAATAATAATTTTTTATCGCGGATCGGCCGCTCGTTGACCCAAAAGTTCATCTCGAACGAATTGGTCTTTGATATATGTCGAGCACCAATATACCCGGTGAATGAAAAGAACCGCCCGTCGCCGGCAAACGGTATCAAGCCGTCGGCGATCTCAGAGCCGTAATAATGACGGATGCGGTCTGAAAAATCATCATGCTCGGTAAACGACAGCACGGTACCGCCGTTCTTCATGAGGATGAGCCGTAACCGTTTATCGGCATGAGCAAATGCAAGTTTTGCGCAATACTCCCGTATCAGGCGCATTTCATACTCGTTACTTTTTAGGTATTTTTTTCGTGCGGGTATGGTATAAAAAAGATTTTCAACCCTGAGCGTAGTACCGCGTTCTCTGCTCGCTGCTTCATACACTACGGTCTTCCCGCCTTCGATAACGATCTTTCCGCCATGCCCGTCTTCTGTCTGAGAGATACACGTACAGCGTGACACAGCGGCAATGCTAGGCAGTGCCTCCCCGCGGAAACCGAAAGAATGCAAAGCCCACAGGTCGTCTATTTCATTAATTTTTGATGTTGCGTGACGTTCAAATGCCAGCGGTAATTCGTCATAAGGGATACCGCTACCGTTGTCGGACACTTCCAGAAAATATGCGGGACCGTCGTTGATACTTATACGAAGAGCCGTGGCTCCCGCATCAAGCGCATTTTCTATGAGTTCTTTTGCAACAGAGACGGGCCGTTCGACCACTTCTCCCGCCGCGATCTTATTGACGGTAACGGGATCAAGCCTGCGGATCATGTGCCGTGATATCCTGTTTGATATGTTCGATCTCACGCATCAGCTGAACGGGTGTGATCGTGTTGAGGTCGAGAAAGCGAATACGGTTGACAATGCTCTGATCGAATGTGTTGCTGAAAAGATCTCGTGCGGCCATGATCGGCTGCTCTGCTGGCCTGTCGGATGCCACAAGCGATGGCACGCCGTCTTTATAGCTGTCGGACTCGAGGTTGAATAAAATGCGTTTTGCGCGTTCAATGATCGATTCGGGCAGACCTGCAAGGCGCGCCACTTGAATGCCGTAGCTTTTATCAGCCCGACCGGGATTGATCTTGCGCAGAAAAATGACCTTATCGTCCCATTCTTTTACGATGACGTTGTAATTACAGATTCCGGGATACACATCGGCAAGTTCGGTCAATTCATGGTAATGTGTCGCAAAGAGCGTTTTTGCATGTATGTTCTCGTAAATATATTCCGATATCGCCCATGCAAGCGACAAACCGTCGTAAGTGCTTGTACCACGCCCGATCTCATCGAGTACGATGAAACTGCGCTGTGTGGCATTATGAATGATATAGGATGTCTCCAGCATCTCGGTCATGAACGTGCTTTCTCCGGCGCTCAGATTATCCGATGCGCCTACGCGGCTGAACACACGATCGACGGGACTGAACACCATTTTAACGGCCGGCACGAATGATCCTGTCTGTGCCATGATCAAAAGCAATGCGTTCTGTCGCAGATAGGTGGATTTGCCCGCCATGTTCGGGCCGGTGATCAAATGGAACGGCGCTTCGTCATTGAGCATGCAATCGTTGGGCACAAATGCTTCAGTGGTTAAAAGCCTCTCGATCACTGGATGACGCGCATTTTCAACAGAAAATGAGTTATCGTCAATGATCACGGGACGTGTGTAATTGTTTTCCGCAGCATTCCGTGCAAAGGCCAGGATAGTGTCGAGTATCCCTATCACACGCGCATCGGTAAGAATGTCCTGCGCACGGTCTACGGTATGTGCACGAATACCCGCAAACACCTCGGCCTCAAGTGTGACAAGCTGTTCTTCGGCTGATAATATTTTGCGTTCAAGGTCTTTCAATTCGGGGATCGTGAACCGTTCGCCGTTTGCAAGCGTTTGCTTGCGTTCATAATGAGCAGGCACTTTATCGGCATAAGAGCGCGATATCTCTATAAAGAAACCGAAAACACGATTATACTTTACCTTAAGCGTCGAAATGCCCGTTCGCTCTTTTTCCTGTTCCTGAATACGGGCAAGCACATCATGACTGTGTTGTTTCAGATAGCGGAGCTCGTCGATCCGGGCATCATAACCGGCTTTGATACAATCGCCGTCGCCGATCACGGCGGCAGGATCGTCAGCGATGCTTTTTTGAAGAAGATCATATAAGTCGTTCAAAACAACGATATCATGCGCCTTATCTTCTAAAAACCCTACTGATGTGTCCATGCATAAAGTCTTTATCGCTTCCATCGGCGCTATACCGTTACGCAAGAGGATCAGGTCTTTCGGCCGGCCTTTTGTATAGGTGATACGCCCCATCGCTTTTTCGAAATCAGGCATTTGAGCGATGATGTGGGATAATTGTTCGCGAAAACTGCGGTTCTTCAACGCATGATCTACGGCATCCCAGCGTGATTCCAGTAAAGCTCTGTCAAGGATCGGTTTTTGCATCCATCGCTTGAGCATACGTGCGCCCATCCCTGATACGGTGCGATTCATTACGGAGAACAAGGTGTTCTCCTCGGCCCTGTCGGATAAGCGGTTGAATATCTCAAGGTTTTGCCATGTCTTCGCGTCGATATGCATTGATTTGCCGATCTCTTCGTTCTCAACCCTGCAGATATTGTCGAGTTTTCCTTTTTGCGTCTCTTCAACGTATTTCAGAAGCATGCCCACGGCAATGACCTGAGCGGGATTATCATCGATACCGAACGGCACGATCGAGACCAGATCGAAATAATTTTTTATCCGTTCACGTGCAATATGTTCATCATATTCCCAGGCGGGATAACTTGATATGAAAATTGTAGAGAATACCGAGGTCACAAACGCGCGGAATTCTTTGTCTGCCTCCGAGATGATGCATTCGCGTATGGGATTTTTTTTAAAGACGGCGGTGAGTTGCACCTCGTCTTCTGCCGTACCCGTATAAATGGAACCGATCGAAATATCCACATAAGCATACGCGATAGTATTGCAGGACCGAAAGACCGAAGCAAGGCAGATATCTTCTTCCTCACTGACCACCGTACCGGGTGTAACGATCTTGGTCACATCACGCTTCACAATACCTTTAGCAAATTTCGGATCTTCCATCTGATCACAGATCGCCACACGGTAACCTTTTTGCACAAGTCTGTTGAGATATCTGTCCAAAGCATGATGCGGCACCCCCGCCATCGGTTGACCTTCCTGCCGTGATGTGAGCGTTAAGCTCAACTCGCGCGATACGGTAACGGCATCGTCATAAAAAACCTCATAAAAATCTCCGACGCGAAAAAAAACGATCGCATCACCGTATTGTTGTTTTATTGCGGCATATTGCCGATTTAATGGCGTATCTTTAATAGAACTCATAACTTTGTAACAGCGGTCCCCCATGAATCGCATTTGATGCAATGCCAAGTCTTCTTCTCATAAATGGTCCCGCAATTGGTACAGATATAAGCACGTTCAGATTCCAGTGTCTTCAATTCATCCTTTATCTCTTTTACTTTATCCCATTGTTCCATCTCAATATAAAGATCAAGCATCATCAATAGGATATATCGAGAATTCGGTTCGTACAGGATAGCTTCGATCAATTCCTCAAGTGCTTCATTCTTTAAGTTTTTTCGATAATAGATCGTGCTCATTAGTATATGCACATGGGGATTGGATATATGTTTTTTGATGACCGGTTGCATATCTTTTACAAGAGTGGCCAGATCGCTTTCATACAAATGAAGCACCGCATCTTCAAACCTGTCTGCAAACGACGGTTTTATCATGAGTACTTGCATCATCAGCTCGCGGGCAGCCTTGGGCTCGCCTTTCTTTTCGCAGAGTATCGATTCCGCATAATACAGGCGCTCACAATCACGGTTGAACGATTTCCCCTGTTTGATAAGCTTCTCTGCGGTGACAAGATCATCCTTGCGGAGAGCATCGCGGGCCATTGCGGCAGCCACATATCCGAGCTCTTTTTTGTTGCTTTTTTTCTGAACGTCGAGCAATCGCTTGTTGTAATCCAACGCCTTATCATATTCTTTTAGGTTATATTCCATATCGCGAGCCAACTTGAGCACAAATTCGTCTTTGGTGAGTTTTTTTCCTTCATCTTCAATGGTCTTAAGCGCTGTCTTATACATACCGTTCTCATGATAATCCATTAACAGACTTTTAAGAACGGCAAGACGTCCGCGCTCTGACAGTGACCGCGTGGCAAGCAGCGTTTTGTTGATGCTGAGAGCTTTTTCGATCTTACCTTGTCTGCGGAGTATGAAACTGTAAATTAAATATGCAGGGTAATCATCGGGGTTTTTATTGATGAGCTCGCGCAATACGTTCACAGCCTCTTCGTAATATCCCGTTGTGACGTGCTCGATCACATCAAGATAATAATCCGACATCGTTCCGAGGTTTTTTTTAATGACCTTGTTTTCGGTCTCCTCCTCAGAGCGTTTGATATAAGAAAAGACCGCTATCAATGCCACAACGCCCACGCCGATCAAGACAATTACCATACTGATCACCTTTTTTTGTTTTTTTCTTCTGTTTCCGCGTGTTCTTCAATGGTCATTTTGCGGATATTGCGAAGATCTCTCTCTAATTTTGCGATCTCGGAAAGGCACCGTTTGTATTTTTTTGACAATTGATTGTATTTCTGCAACGAATAGGTACCGGCCACAACAATGCCCAGTAAAAATGCCGCCAACAACGATTCAATGACCGATGAATCGCCCATATCCTTGCCGAACACTGTGAGTATATACCGCGATCCGGAATTTTGTTCGGTAAAAACAATGATCATCCAAATTACGGCAAGTATCATGATCGCTTTTACAACCCTCATATGCTCCCCCCCCTTAGCGTATTAATAACAGGCCAATTATACGATTTTCAATGGAAATAGCAAGTTCATTGCTATTTCTTATCTTTCCAGTTCCACCATTTCAGTAATTCCGGCTTAGGTTTTGCCTCATTCACTGCATACACAACGCACCGTAACACATATAGCATACACCGATCGACCGATTTTCCCGCTTGTTCACATAATCGATCATACAGCTCCTGCGGATTAGCACCGCGAAGATCTTCCGGTGCGGTTATTCCTAGCGACAAAAGATCTTTGGCTATTGACTTACCTACTCCCGGTAAGAGCATCAAATGTTTTACGGCTACATCAATCATCGGCATCTCCTTCATGAGCGTTAGCGAGAAAATCGATCACATCCGGTATCACGTAAAATGCACGGATCACCGGTTTGAAGTTTTCATCGGCACATTTCTCCAGTTCATCAAGGAGCTTTTCTTCGGCTTTAAAAAATGCATCTTCATCATAACGGTACAGCTGAACGGCATTATTCTCTTTAAGATATTCATTTTTCGGATAATTAATATCGCATATGGGGCTGTCATCCCACTCACTGCCGTCATAAAAGGGTACCCCGGTCATACGGCATATGTAGGTACGGGATTCATAGACCAAGCACGCGCCCTGATATAAAAAAGGACATGCCCTGTCGGCGAATGTATCAAAAAATCTGTCCTCATCTTCTTCCTGAATATGAGCAAATGAGGCCGCGTCAAACGATCGCAGCATATCCGCTTTTATTGCCTGGGCTTGCTCCGTCACATAGGCCTGTAAAAATGCCGGAAGCGATTCAAATGCCTGCCGTAACAGGTTAATATCAAGAATAGTGATGTCAAATAAACCATGACAGCATGCATCACATCCCGATTTGCATTTCCGAGCCGACGACTGTATGCGGTCATGCCAGGCAAATGCCTTTTCACACACATGACGATATGAATCGGCGATACCGTCAAACGTGATCTCATTCGGTTGAGATGCGCTTTTTTTCATGTGCCTTCCTTAATGTGTTTTTTTATGGTCGTGAGCAAAAAAGTGTCTGATGCGCGTTACCAGCCAGCGAAGCCAGCGTCGCAATTTTGTGGCCGGCGTATCCGGTACTTGTGCAG
>CAZIJP010000084.1:0-1139 GCA_964539615.1 uncultured bacterium | reverse complement strand
TGTGCAGGCATCAGCATTGAGAATACCCGCTTGAAATCCACTTCTTTCGTGACCATTTTTTTAATGACATCTATTTTATAACTGTCTGTTGGGCGTGTCTTAATGGATATGGTTGAAAGCCTTTTGATGATGGAGAACGTATCTCCCTCTTGATACAATACATTGATGTTTTCGGCACGGAGCGCTTCACAGCTGAGTTCATCAGGCCGCGTCTGACCGGTAAGCATGACCGTGAAGATGCGGGTCGATTCAAAGTTTTTCAACCGCATCATGGTAGGGATACCAAACACAAGGTCAACGCGCTTTGACGGAAATAAGAACAACAGATTTCCCGTCTTTTTTTTCATGTAATCGACGATCTCACCGAGATACGATGCCCCGATCATATAGTTGTCGATGACGACGTTACGCTCGCCGGTTTCCTGTATGATCTCCGGCTCAAGTTCTTCGATAACGGTACCCAACGTGGGATTATCGAGAACCGATGAATAGCGTATGATGCCGAACAATTTTAATTTTTTTTCATCACAGTATTTCTGTATCGCATCGCGCACTTCTTCATATTTCCTGTCTATGACCTTATTGATGATCACACCGATGACGTGCACGCCGCGGCTTTCAAAAAACACGCGGTTGAGCTCAAGCCGGTCTATCGTATTGCCGATACCGCCCTTTGCGATCAATATGACCTTTGCGTCCAATAATGCGGCCACGGCAGCATTGGAATGGTCGATGACCGAACCGACGCCCGCATGCCCGGTGCCTTCAATGATCACATAATCTTTATCGAATGCTACGCGGTCATAACAATCGATGATCTTTGAACTGAGATCCGGTTTTATCGTTTTAAAAATGTATTCTTCGGTAAATCCTTGTTTGATAACGA
The DNA here is from genome assembly GCA_964539615.1 of uncultured bacterium. GTDB lineage: Bacteria > Macinerneyibacteriota > Macinerneyibacteria > Macinerneyibacteriales > CAYRFE01 > CAYRFE01. The sequence goes on along the minus strand of CAZIJP010000084.1, from coordinate 253 downwards.
CGGGGTTCATGAGCGTCGGATGTTCGGGAAGTTGAAACGCCTCTTTCATGAGTATAACGTCTTCTTCAACCTCGCCCCATTCCGTCGGGAGCCAACGTTGACCGACCGGTTTCATAAAGCCGACCTTTTTTTCCATTTCTATGAGTTTGTGTAAAAAAGCAAAAGAAATCGTCGATTTCCCGACATCTTTATCGGTCGCTGCTATAAACAAATTATGAGCCATCGTATCCTCCGGATGTTTTATCGAGTATAA
>CAZIJP010000083.1:0-12229 GCA_964539615.1 uncultured bacterium | reverse complement strand
TTCTGAAATAACGTCGTACGGCTCATCCTTTTGGCAAACTACGGGATTTAACACTTTTACTTTCAGCGTACGGAACGGTATAAGCATATACGTACCGCTTTTCATGGCTCGAAATGTTCCTTTCAATACAGCGGGAAGTATAGGCACCGACAATTCCTTTGAAAGGATCGCAAACATTTTCTTGAATTCACCAAGTTCTCCGTTTTTACTACGGGTTCCTTCGGGGAAAATTGCCACACTGTAGCCGGACTTTAAAACAGCGCTCATCTTACGCACACCATCGGTAAGATCGCGGTCGATATCCATAACAATTATATTCGCCTGACGGGCGAACCAGCGACGAAAAGCCGACCGAAAATGCTTTTCTTTAGCAAACACAAATATTTTTTTAACAACTTTATGTGGCAATACAGCCATCATAAGCGGCCAATCGAGTAAACTTTGATGATTACAAACGATAATGAACGGATGATCGGGATACCTTTCAGGCAATGATAACCGCAAACGGTATACAAGCCTGAATGCGATCTTTAAAGTAACGACAGCGAAATCACGAATGAATCCTCCCGGTTTTATCTCAAGATCTGCCTTCTGTTGTAATATCTCATGCCAATTGACCGTCTCTTCTTCCATCCGAGTTTTTGAATTCTCGGCAAATGATGCCAATGCCCCCACCGTGACCTGATGGGAAAGATCGCCGTCTTCCATCGTAAGGCCGAATGTTTTTTGCATATAGACCAACAGATTCACTTTATCCAACGAGTCAAGGCCGAGGTCGAGTTCTATATGGCTGTCGGAGTAGATCGGTTTATCGGTTAACGTACCGATATATTTTTTCAGCAATCGGTACTCTTCTGTCTTCGGATCGGCAACAGTGCTCACATGCCCGCTTGTCTGTTTGCCCAATTCCGCAAGTTTGAATCGCTGCAATTTACTGAGGCGCGTACGCGGTAATTCTGCATTGACCGCTTTGAACTGCATTATTTTTTTATATGGCGCTACAGAGCGATTGTATGCGTCGATGACCTTCCATTTAATATATTCATCTATATTGAGTATGTTGTGCTCTTGTAAATAGTCATTATTGGGAAATACTACAACTTTCAACACATTGTCCTCAAAATAGACGCCGGCATCGGCAATACCCGGAGACATGTTCAGTAATTTTGTTTCAATTTGATCGGGTGTGATGTTTTTTCCGTTTGAAAGAACTATTAATTCGTTCTTTCTGCCGTTGATATGCATATAGCCTTCGTTGTCGAAATAACCGAGATCGCCGGTATGAAGCCAGCCGTCACGTAATGTCTCTGCAGTTTCCTCAGGTCTTTTCCAATATCCCTGCATGATGTTTCGTCCGCGAGCCATTATTTCGCCGTCTTCACCGATACGCACTTCCGTATGTAAAATAGGTGTTCCTGCTGTACCGATCTTGACCATACCGGGGCGCGGACAGGTGATCATCGGACCGGCTTCGGTCATACCGTATCCTTCCATGACGGTAAATCCAAGCGTTGTAAGATCTTTTGCGGTGTCATAATCCAATGCAGCGCCACCGCTTACCATGACATCCATGCATCCGCCGAATTTATCATGAACTGCCTTGAATATCTTACGGGATAATTTTTGCGATTTGACGACACCAGCAATCGCGAACAGGAGCTTCGCTATCGGACTGGCATCAATCTTAGCGCGAATACCTTTCCGTATCTGACTGTATAGCCGCGGCACGCCGATAAAAATCGTTACTTTATATTTTTGAAGAGCGGCAACGATACCGTCTCCGGTCAACGTTGTACACAAAACAACCGTTGCGCCGACATACAACGGAGCGCTCATGCTTCCGCTCAGCGGGAAACTGTGATGTAAGGGTAATATCAGCAAAACCCGCTGGTCGGGTTTATAGATCGGCACTTCACCGCTGACCGACTGAACATTGGCAAAGATATTGTCCCACGACAACATGACGCCTTTCGGTTTACCCGTGGTGCCAGAGGTGTAAATTATGATAGCGGTCTTATGTATATCGATAGGTTCAGCCACATCAACGGCATCAAATTTTTGCCAATCGTCGGTTATTGAATCAAAACAAATGATCTTTACATTTTTTTTACATTGCTGCAATGCATTTTCGGTTCGTTCACGCGTTTCATTTGAACAGAAAATGAGAGATGCCTCACTGTTGTCAAAAATATACGCAGCATCTTCCGCAGGAGAAAGATAATCAACGGTAACAGCTACAGCATTTGAACTGATGACCGCATAAAATGCATAGATCCATTCGGGACGGTTCTCAGCATACAAAACAATATGTTTACCGGTCAACCCATTCAGCAGTGTCTTATAAAAAGCTATATGACGCAATAACTCGTCATAGGATATATCATGGTCACTGCCGGCTAACGCAATAGTATCATGATGTCTTATGAGCATCTTGAACCTCTTTCCTCGGCTTTAAGCCTGAACTGTTATTATCGCAGAAAAGCGGTTATTTGTAAAGTAATGATTACACTGAAATGAAGCAGATCATTAATTTCTATATACTTATAACATGACAGTATAGTTGAAGCCTTTGCAGAAATAATTATCAATAATACGGCTTTAACTATTCCTAACCATCGGATGTACGTGTAGCTCACATTCAAGATAGAAAAGCGATAAACAGTCTTTCGGCTGTTTATCGCTGAAAAAACAATTTTTTATAATCCGAAGCTTATTCCGAATTCGTATCCTATTCCTTCAGCTGAAACATCAATGAAACTTTCACGAGAATATTCATAGAGACTCGGCGCACCGTTAGCATACTCAATATCCCAAGATTCGGGGGATGTATACCTATCATACATCACTTTGGCATAAACAGCCAACTTCGGCACTACGGCATAAGCAACACCGCCGTAAATACTAAATCCGAGCGATGAACCGCTGAACGTCCCTTCAATCGGCTGCTGATACGGCAATTCATAGCAAGTATTGACTATCAAATAACCGGCAGATACATTTAATTCAAAATCTACGTTAGTTATTGATATTTTTTTTCCTATACCTGCATTGATGATATAGAGCGAAAATTCAGGTTTGTAAATTATTTCATTATACATAAGCGGTCCATCCCAACCCGTCATTAATCTGCTGACAGGGTACTCGTTATCAAAAAGAACATATCGAGCATTGGCGCTTACAAAAAAATCGTCGGCTCCGAATACTTCCTGAAGAGTGTATTTGACACCGAAAGATATTGACGGTAGGACTTCATCCACAATTGGTAAGATTTCAGCGTCCTGCCACATAGGGTCAGACCATGAGACATGCGTAAACCCATAACCTGCATTCAATTGAAGCCTTTGATTTTTATCCGCCTTTGCCGCATTACCTTGCGCTGAAATACATACACACAGTGTCATTAATACCGCTACTGCACATAATATTTTTTTCATACAATCACCTCCGCTGTATATAATACACATGCCCTTATATTTCGTTGCAATGTGCAATGATTATAATTTTATTGTGCGCTAGTTTTTATTTTTTTATAGAAATAAATGACTGTAAGTAAAACAATCCGCTGTATACATTGGAATACCCGAATTACCCGGAAAAGCGAAGGCCTACGCCCCCGCTTACCGATATTTATACGTTACGTTGATTGATCTCTTCGGTAACAAATGATAACGAGAAAGGCTTCCCGCTTATGCGGCTGAAAAGCTCGGGGAACGGATAACGGCCTGACGGTTTGATGATACTGTCGTAAATAAATGAGCCGAGCTCTGCAAAATGCCCGTCGGTCGCGGCATATCCTTTCTGCGTAAGGAATGTTTTTTCAAACATCTCACAGGCAATATCACCCATCAGGTAATTATGTAAATAGATCGGATGCGTGGTATGGTGAATACGGAACGCCCACGGTGGTTCGTCCGCATACGGTTCTTCACCGAGCACTTCTTTATAAGTTTTCCAATAGAGTGCATGGATATCGTTCAATGACGTTATCGTTGATGTGTACAACCGTTGATCAAACATGATCTCGCAGACAGATCTGAGCGAATTCACCGTATTCCAGTTGCGCAGATCATCAAATTCTTTTTGAACAATGTCACCTTTCTCGGCAAAGAATTGTGAATAAAACACGGGCTTGTATAAAAATCCTTCGAAAAACTTTGCGATACCTTCAGTTATGATACCGCTGATGCCCATGTTCAATATCTTTTCTTCCGGATCATTGAGAAATGAATGAACAGCATGCCCTGTCTCATGCAAGAGAACGCGAAATTCGGCATATTGATCCTTTATATTTGCGAGAATACGGGAATCCTTTGCCGTCTCGATCGGGAAGTTATAGCCCCATTCGGATTTATTTTTCCTTGAGAAAAGACCATACGTAATGTTGTAGTTGTCGAGATCAAACCCGAATTGCTTAAAAAACGGTCTGATATGATCATAGAACTTGGTCAGATTTACTGGCGTTTGCAACGATGGGGCGATCTTTGATGACACAAAATTCCCGTCCCACGGCATAAGAACGGAATCATTGCAAAATTTCCCGGCAAATTCGCTGCGAACCTTGTTCATGATCGGCAATACGCTTTGCACCTCAGCAGGCCAGGAAGCGAACATACCGGCATCTAGTTCCTGCCGTTTCAACTGCATAGCCGTGAATGACTCGGCTCCATAGAGTTTTGCATATTCTTTGCGCATATCGAGTATCTCGATAAAACCGGCATCGACCAACGGTTTGTTGACCTGTGCTCGCGCAAGAAAAGCGGCCTTTCTCCGATCTCGATTCCCATCATTACTGATTATCTGCGCAAGGTCGATGTCGGTGATCTCAACACCTTCAAATGTTGTCCTGTGCGTGTTGAGTACCGATGACAGCTCACGAACTTTCTTTTGCATTGCTTTGGAAAGTTCATTCAATTCCTGAGACAGATGAAACGGTTCAAACGCTTGGAAAAGAATATCGGCTTTTCGTCTATCAATCGAATCGGTTGCGGTATCCCGAAAAGTCGTTATCGATTCAAAATTGCTTTTATCTGATAATATTGCAACAACAGCCTCGTATGCTTCGGCAAGCCCGAAATCATACCCTGTCGTATATTGCGCCCACGACAATCTGCTTTGTTTCACAGAAGCATCACGTAAATGAGACGCTATCTCATTGATCGTTTGAATGGTCGGCATATCATAATCCTCCTTATGCGTAATTAATTAGTAACACGAAATAATAAAATCCGCCAGAGTTTTTTTATTGCAGCTTTTTAAAATGTATCTATACTACTGTTTTAAGGAGCATTTATGACAATACAAAACATTGATATTACGTCAATCACACCGACCATTTGCCATCTTTTGGGTATCACACAGCCGCGAAACTCGACCTCGATCCTTCTTGAATCCGTGATAAGCCTTATGCACAGTAAGAGTATCGCTGCAGTCGAAAAATGCCTGATTTATGCGCCTGATGCGATGGGTGAAAATCTATACAAAGCGTATCCGAATATGTATGAACCTGTTGAACAGATCATGCAGGTCAAGCAACTCATTCGTTCTGTTTTTCCTCCCAAAACACCGGTATGTTTTGCGTCCATGTTCACAGGCGCACTGCCTGATGTACATGGGATAAAAAAATATGAAAAACCGGTACTAACGTGCGATACATTGTTTGATGCTCTGGTCAGGGCCGGTAAAAAAACAGCGATCGCTGCCGTTGAACGATCAAGCATCGATATCATTTTCAGAGATCGGGCGATCGACTATTACTCCGAAAAATACGATACTGAAGTCATTGAACGGACAACCTCGCTTATAAAAAATAACAGCCATGATTTGATACTCAGCTATAACCAGGAATATGACGATCAAATACACGACACGGCTCCGTTCAGTCCTGCCGCGTTGACCGCTGCCCAAAATCATATCGCACATTTCATTCACTTGCTCCGCGTATGTGATGACCATTGGTTAAATTACAACCGATTGATCATGTTCACGCCTGACCACGGTTGCCATTTAGATGCAGAACGGAATTGCGGTGACCATGGGGCTGACATTCAGGAAGATATGAACATCATACATTTTTACGCCGTAATTCCGACGGGGAAAAAACTTTTCACCGTCGCTAATTGAAACATATTGGTGTTACCGTTGTCATATAACGAAACAAGGGGGATATGTAGTATGAAATATTTACTGTTGATTTTAGGAATTACGGGTCTTCTGTTTACTGCTTGCGGAAAAAGCAAAACGATCACGGTCAATCTGCCGGTTGCATACTCATGGGAAGCTTCCAATATGGCCCAAAATAATGCTTCTTTGTGCTCAGGTGTCTATAAGGATACGATTTATTATGTCGAACAATATGCTGATAAGTTCGCCGTCCGCTTTGCGGCTTTCGATGGTAAGGAAACAAGCCGATTTTATATCGAACAAGGAAAAGGTCCCGGACAAGCGCTCCATTCACTCGGCTTGCGTATTGTAAACGACACCATCTATTTTGCCGATCTTAGATTGAACAGAATTTCAATGTTTGATATGACAGGCAAATTTATCGACAGCATTGAGTATGACAACACGACCGGACCGATAGTCACTTTTGATATCGTCGGAACAACGCTTTATTTTCACAGCATAAATCAAACTTATTTAGGTGTGATGGATTTGAAAACAGGGAATATTCTCAAAAAAATCCCTTATTCAAAAGAAGATGAAGAAGCATTTAAAAAAGATATCTCCGAAGCGAAAAACGGCATGTTGAAATTTGACCATAATACAAACACGCTTTATTTCGGTAATTTATCATCACCCTTCCGCTTAGACGTTTACGGCACTGATTTAACCAAACAAAAAACATATACCTATGAACTCGACAGCACGCTTAAGCCAATGATATTCAACACAGTAAACACAAGCATCAGTGGCGACTTAATCATAGGTTCTATAATGTATGATACCACACACATATATACCACAAAAGTCGGCGGGCGTTTTCATGAAAAATCAAATAAGCTCGAATTTCCTGCCTTCGACGGTGAAATTCTTAGTTTTAATATCAAAACAGGTAATCCTGATTACATTTATACAAGTGATATTTTAAAGAACATGAAAGGATTTCTGACAATCCTCGGTGTGACTGAAAATTATATTATTCTTCATGTCGGCGCAGCGGAAGAATATACAAAAGTCCTTTCAAAGGATAATACGACCGGCTTTGCTCAAGTGATCGTTGTTTTGAAACGCGACACAAAAAACACAAAAATATAATTCACCTTAAGGGCGGTTTACTTCCGCCCTTACTTTTAATAATCATTTTACCTATGAAACAAAATTATACTTTTTAGCGTCTTATTATGAACCACAGGAGGTTTTCAATGAAACTAGGTTTAGTTTATTTTTCGATTCTGCTTCTGATAGTTACAGCTTGCGGCAAAAACAAAATAGTAACACATAGCCTTCCGGTCGCTTACTCTTGGGAAGCAGTTGATATGACAAGTAATAATGCGGCTTTATGCGCGGGGGTCTATAACGATTCGATATACTATGTTGAGTCTCACCCGGAATTTTTCGCCGTGCGATTTTCATCGTTTGACGGTAAAGAGCTATCCAAAATCATTATCAAACGAGGTAAGGGACCCGGCCAGGCTCAACATACGCTCGGTGTGCGTATCGCCAATGACATTGTATATTTTGCCGATCTCGTTTTACAAAGAATATCAATGTTTAATCTTCAAGGAAAGTTTATCGACAGCATTGAATTCGGCCCCGAAACAGGCCCGATTATTACATTTGACGTGGCTGGCGATATGTTATATTTCAACAGTCTTAATAAAGTTTATCTGGGGATGATGGATCTTAAAACCGGCACGATACTCAAAACCATTCCTTATGCCAAAGAAGATGAAGACGCCATGAAAAACAACTTTATCGAACCCAAATTAGGTGTCTTGAAAGTTAATCCGCAGGACAGTACCATATTATTCGGCAATGTCTCTTCGCCATATCGGCTTGATGTCTATAATACAAAGCTTGAAAAACAAAAAACTTATACGCATGAACTCGACAACACTATCAATCCGGCCGTTTTCGACACAAAACGCATGAATATGAGCGGCGATATAATTATTACATCTATTGTTTGCGATGCTACCTTTATATTCACACCGGAAACAAGCACACGTATACAAGTGAAATCCGATAAAGCAGAATGGCCCGCATTTAACGGAAACGTCCTTTGTTTCAACACAACAACGGGAAAACTTGATTCAATAATAAGCAATGAAAACTTTAAAAACATGAAAGGGTTCATGACCGTTACAGGAGTGACTCATGATTATATTGTTTTACACGTGATTGCAGTCGACGATTTTGCCAAAAGACTTTCCGTCAATGATCAGACCGTTCAGACAAAACGTTTTGTCGTATTGAAAAGAAATCCCGATTCAGGTAAACGCTGATATCTCAAAAGAGGGCGGCTCACACCGCCCTTATCCCTGTGATTAGTCTTGAACGGTGTGCATCCAACCAAAACGGTCTTCGATCTCACCGTATTGGATCCCGAGTAGCTGGTCGTAAATGGCAGAGGTCACTTTACCGGCTTCAGGGCCGATGGTAAATAATTTATCTTTATAGGCGATCGTACCGACAGGAGCGATGATGGCTGCAGTGCCGGCAGCAAAAGCTTCGGTAACGGTTCCGTTTGCGATACCGGATGTGATCTCGTCTATTGAGATTCGGCGTTCTTCGACAGTTATCTTCAGCGATTTTGCCAATTCAACGATCGAACGGCGGGTGATACCGTCGAGTATCGTGCCAGTAAGCGACGGTGTAATAAGAGTACCGTTCATAACAAAAAAGATATTCATAGCACCCAACTCTTCGATGTATTTCCGTTCGCAGGCATCAAGCCATATCACCTGGCTGTATCCCTTTTCCTTGGCGATATGCGTACCAAGCATTCCGCATGCATAATTACCGCCTGCTTTCGCATCGCCTGTCCCGCCTTGAGCGGCGCGTACATACCTGTCGCTCACCATCACGGAGATCGGCTTGAATCCGCCTGCAAAATACGGCCCACAGGGCGAACAAATGATATAGAACAGATATTCAGTGGACTCACGCACTCCTATCGCCGCCTCGGTGGCTATCACGGTCGGACGGATATAAAGCGATGTGCCTTTTTCTTTAGGTATCCATCGTTTCTCAAGTTTGAGTAATTCGTTCTCAGCTTCGATATACAATTCCTCAGGGAACGGCGGCATGCACATACGGGTAAGCGAATGATTCATACGTTTCGCATTGTCCTTGGGACGAAACATCAGAATCTCGTTTTCAGGAGACAAATACGCTTTCTGCCCTTCAAATACTTCCTGCGCATAATGGAACACCATAGCGGCCGGGTCCATCTGCAACGGCTGATACGGTTTAATCTCAGGGTCATGCCACCCTTTTTCAGGATCGTAGGCACAGACAAACATATAGTCCGTAAACAGTTTACCGAATGCCAGCTTTGACGAATCCTCAAATAACGGTTTCCGGTCATTTTCCGGGATCAAGGTCTTTTTGATCATACTGTCTCCTTTCATACCAATCGCGCAAGGATCTTCCGATCCGTTTTACTCCTTCATCGATCTCAGCTTCATTTACCGTTGAGATGGATAAACGCATGAAAACGCCAGGAGGCGTGCCGGGGAAAAATATATCGCCCGTTATGGCGTCAGTACCGTTTGCATTAAGAATGGTTCGCAGGTCCGCGGCCGTGCCCGGAGCATCATGCAATTCAAGCCAAATGAGATACCCGCCGTTGGGTTCCTGCCACGTAACAAACGGGAAATTACATTCCCTGCGAAGTGCCGCCTGCATAACCCGCATTCGAGAAGCAAAGATATGGTGCATTTTACGAACATGCGCATCATACTTGCCTTTTCGGCAAAAATCATCCGCTGCCATCTGGACAAGCATATTGCCCGACAGATCGCAACTCCGTTTTACCGACGCGATCTTTTCAATACAATCATGGTGCGCCGCCACCCAACCGAGACGCAATCCCGGAAAGGCGATCTTTGACAACGTACCCAAAAAAACGACAATGTTGCCTGTGTCCATTGATTTGATCGGCAAAACTACTTTTCCGAAATATTTCATATCTTCCACAAAACCGTCTTCAATAACGGGGATACGATGCCGGTTGCAAATGTCCATGACACGCTCGCGATGCTGTTGGGATGTAGTGATGCCGGTCGGATTATGAAATGTCGGTATTGTGTAGACGAAAGCCGGTTTCTCGGCAATTATCAATTGTTCCAACACATCGGTATCCATGCCGTCCGGTTTCATCGGTACGGCAGCGATACGATTCCCAAACAACCGGATCAACGGAATGATATTGGAATAGGTCGGCGATTCGATGATGACAGTTTTGCCGTCGCCCCCGAGCACATGCATAATGAGTTCCATGCCTTGCGTGCTTCCGTTGGTGATGATGATGTCGTCGGCAGATATTCGTATACTGTGAACGGAAAGTTGTTCGGCGATCCACTCTCGGAGCGGCTTGTACCCGCGCACATCACCGTAATTCAAAGCTTCGTCGCCTCTGGAAAATAAAACATCGTCAAATGAACGCCGTAATTGATCGATCGGATATAATCGTTTATCGATCGTTAATAACGCAAAGGATATCTCAGTTTGCGGAACCGACAAAATGGTTAAGTTATGAAATCCCGATGATCGGGCAACATGAGATGATACCGCTTTATCCCAATCGATCAGGCTTGGCTGAACGGATGTTTGCGGCGTAGACAATTTGCTGCGTTTCCTGACACGAGTGTATGATCCCGGCGTGCTTTCAATGAATCCCATTGACCACAGTTCGCGATATGCCTTACAGACCGTTGTGCGGTCAATACCGTGGCTTTTGGCAAAATTTCGCGTGGCAGGAAGAACACTGTCATCATGAAGCACATCCGTTTCGATAAGTTCAATGATACGATCGACAATCTGTTTGTAGATCGGAATGTCTGATTCCCTATCGAGATCGAGAAGAAGCATATCCTACCTCCACACAGAGCATACGCCTTCAATCGGATGTTTGCAACATCCAATTTTGAACATAATTAAACCATCCGATTAATCGCGATCGCAACAAACGATCTGTAAAAATGCAGTCTCTGGTAATATAGTACCATGCCTTGTGAGAAATAATTCACGATGTTTTTTGGTATAAATGATTCGGGTTACTATTGTAAGTAAAACACGAACAGAATCAGATCATGATCAAAACAACAAACCGACACCGAGGGCGATCGTACGTTCTTTCATTTCAATGCCGTCGATCTTACTTGCATTCGAAAGTCCCTTTAAATATCTGAGGTCAACATAGATACTATCGGTAAAACTAAACTGTACTCCCGCATGCAATGAGAATGTAAGCGGTTCAAATGTTTTTTCAAGATTGTTGTCATTGGCGTCTTCCGCTTTGACAAGAAAATTAGCGCAAGGCCCGGCATATACCGCAATGTAGGCGGTCGGAGCTACGGTAAGTAGAACAGGCACTTTGACCATAGTCAGTGTAATTTCATTTTCCCCGGTTATTTCCTGATATTTATAACCGCCTATGGAATACAATGCCTCACATTCGATCAATAAAAAATCCATCGGATAGAACACAACGACCAATCCGCCGGCAGCACCGGTCCTGTTGTCGGTGCTCAACGATAATCCGCTTATATCATAATTTGAATTTTGCACCATGGTCTTTAAACCGAAACGGCTCTCCCCTGCTTGGATCGAAAACACAGCAATGATCAGACACATAAATATAAAAACTGATTTCCTCATTTCAACCTCCGTCGGTCTTTCAAAACAATATAATAGCACGTTGAAAAGTTTATGACAAGAAGTAACCGCTTGCACTGATCATTTTATGAATAATATGACGGAAACACCCAATCATATTCGAAAAGTCTGAATTTCCTTTTATTGTGGCAAACCAATTGAGCCAAAACTGTTTCTGTAAATCTTTTGAGACAGACCAGTTGCAGCAGACCTAAGTGTCTGTAGCATAAATTACCGAGAAATTTCTCTTTCTGCAAAAGCGCGTGGGGTAGTAATATAAATCACGGCAACTCACAATTTGATTGATCTCTTAAGATCTCTACTATTCTAAAATTTAACTTGCGAAATTACCAGATTTCGCTACTATCACCAGACAACAGAACAAAGGAGTGATGATAATGCGCATGAG
>CAZIJP010000082.1:11198-12297 GCA_964539615.1 uncultured bacterium | reverse complement strand
CGGTGGACGCATCTTTTGTCGTTATAAAATAAGCGAGTGAATTTTGATACTTATATTCTGAAAAAATAGTGCCCGGCTCAAAACACGATGCCCTGAGATCTTTCAGGTGTACATATTCCAAGTTTTTTTCTGTCGTGAAATCGATTCTGATAGTAAGCTTATCCCCCGGCTTTAATTCTGTTGCCGCAGAGACAGGCTCGGATATGGTTCGTGAGCCTACGTTAAAGTTTTTCAAAATCGTACGATTAACTTTCAACATGGTGTTATTTTCTGTAATCTTCTCGTTGTTTTCAAAATATTTCCAATATAACGCTCCCCATCCGAGAGAATCGCTTGTGCTTACAACAGTCACTTTACCCATTTCGCGGGTAATCTCTTCCGATGACCAAATTGTTGAAAAATGTCCCTGATTGTTATTCGAGGATACTTCAATAGGTTTGTTACCAACAATAATGATCGGCAGATTCGGATCGGCCGAAACTTCCTTGGTGTCAAGAAGCAATGCGTAACATGCTTCAGCTGTAGCTTTTGTAGAATACCAGTACCGGTCTTTCCGTTGCTTCAGAAGCCACACTTTGAGATTGTCCACAATCTCACGGTCCTGAGTAATTTCAAGGAAGGCCTCGATCATCAGCGTATGCGTCTCGATCGGAAGTCTGTACCAATAATACCCGTGTTCGTCATTCCAATACATGCCTTCCGTTTCAGATATAATGGCGGTTTTTTTAATATCGTTCATAATCATGCGAGCATCTTCCTTCATACCGTTACGGTAAAGGACAAGCGCAGACAATACCTTTTGATAACGAGACTGATCATTCCATTCTTTTTTCAGTTTCACGAGCATTGATTCGTGGATTTTCTTATAGGTGTCGTCCATTTTAATATCAGGGAAAAAACTACGCATATACAGATAATGAATATCGATAACTTCAAGCGTTTTTCCTACGTAGGATTTATTGTAATTCCCCAAAACGGTTCTATCAAGATACGCTACAGCTCTCCAAACGAAACTATACATTTGATTGTCGCCATTAAATCGTAAGATCTGCATTTTATACAAATGCCCTAATCCCGATACCACATATTGCGTAATAAA
>CAZIJP010000082.1:0-11188 GCA_964539615.1 uncultured bacterium | reverse complement strand
CGCCGGATCCGCCGGGGAACCAAGCAACTGCTCCGTCGCTTCTTGCTCCTTGCAAAAATTTTTCCCTTGCTTTTTCCATTCCTTCTGTGAGATTATTGAGCTCATACATTTGTCCTATTCTGAACCTATAATCGTCATTTGTATGCCCCGTAAGAAGCCACGGCATTTCCTCCGAGACCAATGCTCGAAGCACTTGATTTTCCTGTATTGTTTTCACAAAAATACCGTTACTGTCTTGTTTTTTACACTCATCGAAATAGGCTTTGGTTTTCGGTGACGAATTCAGAATGTGCAAGGCGATCAAATTGGCATAATATTGGCTAAAGGTCTGCTCCATACAGCCATGAGGATAATCAATGAGGTACGGCAATGCTTCTACGGCATACCACGACGGATTTGCCGTAAATTCAAGCACAAGTTTATCATGTTTCAGCGTGTCGGATGTATTTTCTGTCATTCGTTTCATTTCAAACGTACGAGTTTCTTTGCCGCGGACAAGCATGGTCATGCTTTCAACAACGGGTGATTTGTTGGTGAGAATCGGCAACATCATTTCTTCGCCGTCGCTCATATTGCCGGATTTGGCAGATACCTTATAGACCACGGCTGACATTCCATTGGGGATTTTCAGATGCCATGTTACCAGATCGCTCCCGCCTTTTGCTGCGGAAACGTTTGGTACTTCAGCTACAATCCCGAACTGAGCACCTATGTCTTTCTTCGTATCGGGGTCGGTAAGTTTTAATTGAACGGATCCTGTTTTCTTTTTATCCGCAAGATTTACAATTTTTACGGTAAAATCGATCTCATCACCCTCGCGAAGGAACCGGGGAGGATTCGGTATCACCATGATCTCTTTCTGTGTTACCAGTTCTTTTTGGACCATTCCGACATCCATCGTTTTTGTATGAGCGATCCCCAGTATTTTCCATTTTGTAAGCGAGTCGGGCACGGTGAATTCCACGTTTATGATGCCGTTTTTGTCGGTTCGCAGCATAGGGTAAAAAAAGGCGGTTTCATTAAAATTGTTCCGTATCCTAACATCGGAAAAATCGTTTTCAAATTCTTCGCGTATCTCTTGTTTCATACGGTCGTGGTCTGAAAAGGGAATAAAAGCCTCCGGATAGGGAATATCAGTATCTGATACACTCTCATTCAAAGACAAAGTATTTTCTTTGCGAATAATTGGTCTTTTCGCGCTTACAATCACGCTGTCATACCCACTTAACGTCCCGTTCATATAGGATTCGTATACTTCCCGTTTAAATTCCGGATTGAGCGGTGAAAATGAATAATACACTTCATTTATTATATGTCTGTCATTAATATACGGATTGCCGAACATTCGCGATCCGACTAGTCCGAAGGACAAACGGTCTTTCGAAAAATACAGCGGGGACCTGTTGCGCAAGCGAACGGGATCATACCATTGATGCGGCTTAAACGCATCAAGCGATGCATCATACATAACCAATGCAAGTTCGGAAGGCACGATACCGTCGTTCGAATTTCTAACGGTAAGTCGCCATTTTTCCTTTTCTCCGGGGACAACTTTGCTCCTGAATGAATCGAAATCTACGCTTAGTTTTCGTAGATCCGAATTGACCTGAACCGATATGGTTTCATTATAATCTCTATTAAGCACAATAC
The DNA here is from genome assembly GCA_964539615.1 of uncultured bacterium. Lineage (GTDB taxonomy): Bacteria > Macinerneyibacteriota > Macinerneyibacteria > Macinerneyibacteriales > CAYRFE01 > CAYRFE01. The sequence goes on along the minus strand of CAZIJP010000082.1, from coordinate 9,538 downwards.
CGTAGACGGTGATAGAAAAACCGCCGATATCTTCTTCAGAAATCGGAACATACACCGAATTCACGCCTTTTTTTACATATACGATCCTGCTGTCGTCCACTAAAGGTTTTCTGTTTGTCTCAAATAAAAGAGCTCCGTCGGCGGCGGCCCAAATATAGATAACAGCTACATCCCCGACGGAATAACCTGTCTTATCAGCTGTCACCTCGAAAAACAAGCCCGGAGTTGTTGGCATATCATTTGCGTAAAGCGTAAATTGCTTTCTGAATTCAATTTTCTTGCCATTATCATCTTCCGCTGTCAACACAAGTTCGTAATCTCCGGAAATCAGGATGCCGTTTTCCGGAAATAGCAGTTCGCTTGTATACGAGGTGTTGATGTTTTTTTCATAGACTATCTTTGAGTATGCCTCATCTTTTTGTATAGAATAAATATCATACGGAAACATCTTTTCATAGTCGCGTTCTGATAAAACATACCTATCACATTCCCCCCAAAAACGATTTCGTTTAAACGGGAATCCGCGGTTTTTTTTCCTCAGAATTACGTGAACATCAGTTGGTATAAATTTCCCGTAAAGATTTTCCGTAATCACCGGCATGATTATTCTGCCATCAAGAGCGTAATGCTTGGAATCAATACCACCCGAAAACACTAGATTTGAATCACCGGCGCTCACGGTGGTAGTGCCGGTATGCGTTTCCCCGTTAACATCAGTCACATCTGCTGAAATGATATAGGTAACTTTATCTTTATCGGATTTTACCGTTTTAAACGCAACCGTAAAAGAACCGTCCGCAGCAGTAACGGTATCTCCCTGAGCGATAACTTTATTAGAGGGAGATTCGCCCCAATAACGGTTTTTATTCCAAAGAGATGCGGTGATTCGATAACGAACCTTTGCATTATCTATGGGAAAACCGGCATATGCACTCACCGTACCTTTGCATGTCGCTTCTTCTCCGAATCGGTAGCTTTTTTCGTTTTGAGCGAATACAACTTCAAATTTCGGCCGCTTATACTCTTCGATAGTTATCGGTATGTCCAAATAACCGCACTGTATCCTTGCACTACCGGGACGCACCGTTGACGGGATTACAAATACGCCTTCGAAAGAACCGAAATCGTTGGTCACGCATTCGTTTTTTCCGATAAGATTGCCTGCTCTGTCGTATGCTGTTATCTCACATTTTTTACCGGCGATAATTTCGTTTTTCCTGTTTTTTTCCGAAAACCATATCCCTTTAAAAAATATGGTTTGCCCTGGTCTGTACATACTTCTGTCGGTAAAAAGCGCTACGGTTTCCACATTTGATGGATTGGATGAGTTATAGTAATTAAAATATCGTTCGTTATAAATATTAATGTTTGAAATGTATTCATTTTTTACAGCATACATGTGCCGATCCGAATAATAGTTATTCTGCGATTCATCGCTGTTCAATGAACATACGGTATCTTTACCTTTGATTATTTCAAAAAGTGTAGCGCTCTTTTCGGTATCAATGGTAACTTTTCCTTGAATGTCGGTTAGTAGCGGCGTGACAGCCGGCTCCCACCCCGTATTCTGTTTTTTCCAGCTATACACTTCAGCGTCTTTCACAGGTTTTCCCGACATTCTGTCAAGCACATGAACAATGATTTGTGACCCGCGTTTAACTGCGGTAAACGATAAATTCGACACAGAGAACGGCACATACGATATTACGCCTTTCTGATCATCAAACTCTTTATTGTCGGAAATCAACAAATAGTAATCTCCGTAATCGCAAGGCGGCGCGGCTATCTCAACGGAATGTCCGAGCATTTCAACATCCTCCGGCAAATCCATTTCCCATGCATGTTCGGGTTTTAATGGCTGCCTTATGACCAAATTCTGATTAAAGCTACCCAAAGACAAGATCTCATGAACATTTGGTATGATTTTTAAATAGATTTTTTTTACGTTATTGTAAGATACTTGCGCTCTGAACGATGTATTACCGGAGTTTACGGACTCGATGTTAATGGATAGTCTTTTAATGCTCAAATCTCGCAGCAGGCTCAGGCAATTATTAGCGCCGATTGACTCAGGATATCGCTCCGCTCCATCGCGGCAAATATCGGCTATTTCTTTTATTGATGTCCATGTTTTATTATTTATTTTTATATATCGGTTGCTATACAAATGGTAAGCATGCGTATATGCAAGTATCGAATATTCGGGATACGCGTTGTACTTCATCTGCATCGTTTTCAGTGCATCCGCATATAGTTCTAGTTTATTTTTTAACGTTGAATGGTGGAACACCTTCAATAGCCGGTACATATCAGCCTGAATAAATGCGGTTTTATCGGTATCATCTTTATGGAAAAGCATGACCTCCTGCAACAAATGAAATCCGTATTGCCGTAATGATTCTTTGGGATCGTTTTTAAACTGCAATTCCAAAAATATACCGTCATCCTTAAAATAATCAGTGTTATCGGTAGCGAAATGATCCTTGATATAAAACACGCCGGCATAAAAACTCAAATAAAAATCGATCGCCTCATACATAAGCATATCATACATCGTTGGGCGGCTCTTATACGCGTAATCCGTACTTTCAGATAGTATATCCGTGAAGTTCGTGATATCTATTTTTTTCATCATTTCTCGATTTGTAATCGATTGATTTATATGGTAAAAAATTGAATCGGTAAGCTTCTCTACTTGCCAAGTACGAATATCCTTTTCGATTACACCGGAATTGTAATTGCTGTATATTATTGAGTGACGATTATTGTTAAAATAATTATTTAATAATTTTGCGATAATTGAATGCATCAACTGTTTGTAGGGTTCTTTGGCATTTTTTAATTCTTTTTCCCAAAATGCCACTTCTTCGTTGATCGTAAAATTGACATTTTGCCGTTTAAAAAAGCACATGTATAGTAATGACTTAAGATATTGGGTGTCATTATTATCTTTCTTGGCTTGTAAGGAGATTTTTTTTACTGTTTCAGCAGCTTTATCTTGCAACGGATAATAATAATAAATATCCACCTTCTTCCATTCTTTATCATAATCAAACGTTTTGGCATCCACTACAAACGAGCACAAAACCCATAGAACAAAACACAGGAGTGCAATTTTTTTAAGCATTGTTCAGCGACCTTTCGTTTAGTAATTTATGACAATTATTATATCAAAGAATGCAAACAAACTCAATAAAAAAAAGGGAGCCTTTCGGCTCCCTTTCGTACACGTTGCTTCGGTGATGAAATTATTTACCGGTGATATTCACCCGTACGCCCTCGGAATGGCTCGTGAACTCGGGCGCATACATGCATTGAATCGTCGTGATGCCATTGGAGAAATTACCCGTGTGGGTGACCCGCAACGCATATTCAAACACATACGTGCCCTTCGGCAACCAGTCAAAGAAGAAGTTGGTAGCGGCATCTTTCGTGGCCTCGTAGTAACCGAGCCCGTCTTGCCACTTATACTGCGAGAATACGTTCTCCGGCTCAAAACCGGATGCGCGCATATCTTTCATATGCACAAATTCCATATTGCGGTCGACCCTCAACTCGATACGTACCTTGATACGGTCACCCGGCACAAGAACGGTCTGGTCTGTTATCGGCTCGATCACCGGTCCGGTATCGGTTTGACGCTCAACGAACAATTTCTTGTTCAATTTCAGCGGTGTCTCGTGCGGTGTGATCTTGTCAAGCTGTTCGAAATACTGCCAGTACAGCGCGCCCCACGCTACCAGTTTATTATTATTGGTAACGGTGATCTTACCCATCTCAGGCGAGATCTCGCTGCCGCTCCATGATGTCTTGAAATAACCCGTGCCTTCCTGTACCTTCACATCTTCGCGCGCAGTGATATCAAGTTGCTTCCCGCCCATCACGATCGTCGGCAGATTGGTCTCGCTCAGCCAGTCGGCGCCTTTCAGAAGAAGCGCGTAACAGGCCTCAACGGTAGCTTTCGTAGTGCCCCAATCCTGCGTCTGTTTCTGTTTGATGAGCCAGGTCTTCATGTCATCAACGGCCACCTGGTCATTGGTTATCTCGGCGAATGCTTCGATCAGGATCGCTTGTGTCTCTATCGGCGCCTGATACCAGTAATAACCGCGGTCAAACTTCCAATACATACCCATCTCTTCGGAATGCAGGGCGTATTCTTTCATGGAAGCGACAATTGCATGCGAGGTTTTTTTGTCGCCGGAACGGTCCAACGCCAGCGCGATCATCGCCTGTGAATAAATACTGTTTTTCAACCAATAGGTCTGAGCCTGCCCGTAATAATAGTTGTATCCTTTCTTAAAGGAATTGGCAACGGGCACGTCGGTAAAGAAACTGCGCATATACAGATAATGGATGTTCTCATAACCGAGATTGTTCTGTTTCAAATTGATCTTATGGCGGATCAGGTAATCGTAATCTTCCTGCATGCGGGCGTCAAGATACGGGATAGCTCTCATGAGCATTGCCCATATCTTCGGGTCTTTGCGCATTTCGATCACTTTCAGCGTATCAAGATGTGCAAACCCGCATACGATGTGCTGCGTGATATAACGGCTTTCATAACCGCCCTTGAACCACGGCCACCCTCCGCTGCCGAGTTGTGCGTCCTCGATTTTATCAAATGCCCTGCCGAGTTCATCGGCCATGCGGTTGAGATCGAACAATACGCCGATGCGGTGTTTACGTTCCGTCTCGTTCTGGGCATCCATTACCCACGGCGTCTCTTGCAACAGCAATGCTTTCAATTCCTGATTCTTTTCAAGATTGGAAAGAAGCGCGTCTTTTCCGCCTTCCGTTTTCCACATATCGAACACTTTCTTGATACGCGGGCTGGAATTAGCTATATACGACGCGATGCTGTTTGCATAGAAACGGCTGAATGTCTGCTCCGTACATTCATACGGATACTCGATCAAATACGGTAATGCCTGCACGGCATACCATGCGGGATTGGATGTGAATTCCAACGTCAGTTTATGATTACGCAATGTCGTTGATTTGTTCTCCACAAGTTTGGTAAGCGTGAAATCTTTTGTCTGCAGCGAACGCACCGGCAGCGGCATTGTCTCGGTCACGAGCATGCGGTTGGTGAGTATCGGCAGCACCATCTCTTCGCCGTCGGAGAATTTGCCGGCCTTTGCCACCACGCGGTAGGTAACGGCAGAGATACCGGACGGAATTTTAAGCGTCCACGTGATCAGGTCGCTCTGTCCTTTTTTCGCAGTGAACGGTTTTTGCGTGACCTTCAATCCGAATTTATCGCTGATCGGCTTCATCGTGGATGCGTCAAGCAATACAAGTTCCGCTGTACCGTTCATTTCCTTATCAGTAAGATTGGTCACTTTGGTCGTAAAATCGATCATATCGCCTTCTCGAAGGAAACGCGGCGCGTTCGGTACGACCATAAGGTCTTTCTGGGTCACAAGTTCATTGGAGATCATACCGAATTTCAGATCTTTGGTATGTGCAAAACCGAGCATCTTCCATTTTGTCAATGATTCAGGGATGGTAAAGGAAACGATCACTTCACCCTTTTCGTTGGTCTCCATATGCGGATAGAAGAAGGCCGTTTCGTTAAAATTCGTACGTGTCTTGACCTTTGATGTATCTTCTTTTTTTACGTTTTGCTTCTGGTCGCCGGGCACATTTTTGTCAAAGTCATCTGTTTCTTCAGCCCTTCTCTTCATCGGGCTTCCGTCTTTGGCGGCCATTACTTCTTCATCCTCACTGTTCCCCGTTGACGGCGTGCTCATAACAGGCATTGACGGCGATTCCTGTGCTACCATGCCGTCGGCCATCATCATAGATTTCGATTCTTTATAGCGGTAACGGTACCCGTCCCAATAGAAATCGAACCAATACAGGTGGTCATAGTTGCGGTCGCGATAGGTCACGTAGCGGTCTTGATAGATGCCTACTCCCGTTGTGTTCATAGTGCCGAAGAATTGATTGCTGCTCCATGTATGACGATTGTAATAATACGGGTATATGCTGAAATTCCACCAATGCGGCCTGAATGCATCAAGCGATGCGTCATACAGCGTTGCCACCATTTCAGCGGCAACTTTGTTTTTGTCGGGGCCGGTGATCTTGATGCGCCATTGTTCTTTTTCGCCCGGCAACAGTTTGTTGCGGAACGTTTCAAACGAGAGCGTCAATTGTTTGTTGGTCCACGGCACCATGATCGGAGCCTGATGAGTGAACACGCGCCCTTGCCGTATAAACGAGAAGATTGCCGTAATATTACCGCGGTGTGCTTCCTTTATAGGTATCTTTATCAGCTTTTGTTCATTGGACAAGGTTAGATATTCGCTGTGAACGATAGTTCCTCTATGTTCTATCTCATAGAGCACGCGGACATTTTTGTCGGACGTGCCGATGAGGATCTCAGCATTCTCGCCCGGTTCGCAGACGTTCTTTACCGGAGTGAACCAGTCGAGGCTGGCAAACGGCATTGCGCTTTCACGTGCGGAATACACGGTGAAGTAGCGAACTTCTTTGATGTCATTGCCGAAGATGTCTTTGGCGTTCATCTCAAAGCAATATTTACCGGTCTCCCATCCGCTTACTGACGAGAAATCTACCGTTTTCTTCTTAGCGGTATCAAATTTTTCCGAGAACACGGTCTTCGTGCGTTCCCATGTATGATAGTCGTTCTCATTTGCAAACACGTCATACGGGAATTGTTTGTGGTAATCTTCCTCGTTGATCAGTTTGATATCGGCTTGAAGCCACATTCTCGTGCGTTGTGCGCGAGTGCTGTCTTTCAATTTATAAACGGTCATCGTGCCTTGTGACGCAAGGAAATCACCGTCGAGGTTGGTGGAGTTGATTGAAAACTCGGCTTTTTTCGCCGTTTTATCAAGTTGGTCGGGGATCTGTGCCGAAAGCACCAAGCCTGTATAGCCGAGGCGTATGGTCTTGTCGGAGCTGTGTGTCTCGCCGTTGAGATCGGTCACATCGGCATACACGGTATATACAAATGCCGGCATATAGGTCTTGTTGACCGACAGATCAGGTACGGCGTCAAAGGTCACATTGAAAGTGCCTGCGCCGTCGGTCTTGAGCGTGCCGTTGGTGATCTCCATATCAGGATATGACGGCGTGTACCACCACCAATACCAGCTGTACGGGAAATACACACTGCGCACGACACGGTATTTAACATCGGCATTATCGATCGCATAACCGGCATATGCAAGCGCTAAACCGGTCACGGTGACCTTGTCGTTGAGTTTGTAGCTTTTTTCGGCTGGTTTGAATGTCACTTCAAACTTCGGCCGTTTGTATTCTTCCACGGAAACGGAAATACTCCCGTATCCGTTGGCCAATGTCATATTGCCGGTCAGTACTCCGGTCGGCAGGACAAAGGAACCGTCAAACGTGCCGTAGTCGTTTGAACGCACCTGCACGTCGGACACCTTCTGGCCGTTTGCGTCATAAAGCGTGACGGTGGAAGATGTGCCTGCTGAAATCGTGTTGGTATTCTTCGCATCGGTATTGATCATGATGCCTTTGAAGTAGACGGTCTGCCCCGGCCGGTAAATGGCACGGTCGAGGAAATAGAACGTTCTCAGCACCGGCTGCTGTTGGTTATAATCATAGGTGTATGACGACAATGTCCAGTCGGTAAACAAATGGTCTTTATCATTGATGAACTCACAATAGAAATAATAGTAATCGCCGAAACGCGCATTTGCCGGAATGAGCATATGCCCGTTTTGGTCGGCTGTATAGCACTCCCCCTTCTTGATGTCGTAACGGTAGGTCTTGTTGTTGTAGACCTGAAACCATGACTGCATTTCAACACCGGACAAGGGTTGACCGGTCTTTCGATCGACCACGATGAATTCCAGGCCTTGGGATGTGGTATTTCGTTGGATGAAGCCGATCGTGCTGACTGAAAAATACCCGAATGCAACGGCCTTTTTCCCTAGATCAAAATTCGGGCTGTCGGACGCAAGGATGATATAGTCGCCGGCCGGCAAACCGGGCACAGCGATCTCGGACGCATGCTGCTGATAATCTCCCGTATCGGGAAGCGTGGTGGTCCACTGTGCGGCAGCTTTCTTCTTAAGATAATATTGTATCATTTTCTCGGTCGTATCGAATCCCTTGAAAACATAATTTTCGCGTTCGGCTTTTGCGATATGAAAATACACGGTGGAAACATTGCGGAAATGCAACAGAACGCGAGAGGCTTCATCGGGATATGCGGTACGTTCGGCAGTGACCGAAAGCTGACGTGCATCGATCGCCGTGATCAGGTAATCACAGTGATTCGCTCCGTATGAATTCGGATACCGTTTGATAACGGTCTCGCATAATTCTCTCGCCTTTTTTTTGAAATATCGGTTGTCGTCGGTCTGATTTGGGGCATATGATGAACCGCGGTTGTTGTACAGCTCCGCTATCTTATACAGCACTTCAGCCGTCTCGGGATTATCGGGATACATGTCGGCAAGCGTTCTCAAAGCGTTCTCATACACGATCTCTTTATTGCTGACGATCGCGTTGTCATACATGAACCGTAAGCGTTTCAACTCAAGGTCGATGATAGCGGACTTGTCCGTATCGTTGAGATGAAAGCGTATCGCTTCCTGCAGTAAAAGAACGGCGTGATATTTGAACGATCCCGTGTCTTTCGTCTCGATCTTCATAGCGGCAAAATCGGATGTTGTTGCAAAATACTCCTGGCCCGTGATCGTATATGCGTATACAGGCTGGGTCAGACCCGCTTCCTGCTGCTTATAGAAATCGATCGCACGATGAATTAGAAAATCATAAAGCGTCGGGCGAAGCGTGCGCGTCTCTTTGGTATATTGCACATTGTAGAGTATCGGATCATATATATTGATCGATATCTTTTTTGTCTCTTCGGCGTTTTTCAGCGATTCTTCATAATGGGTCATGACCGCTTCAACGATCTTTTTCAGGTCCCACGTGCGCATGTCGGTCTGCTTGAAATCGACGGTCGTGGTGCGGTTGAGGAACGTCCAGCGGTTTTGCTGATAATAATTCCAATACAATTCCGCCATCATGGAATGCAACAGCGGCTTCATGGGCATTGTTGCGTCTTTCAGCTCTTTTTCAAGCGTCGACTGCACCAATACAAATGATTCTTCTTCAACTTCCTGAATGAATCTCACGCGGTGGATGAGCGATTTCACCATCTCAGCCGAGTTATTGTCAGCTTTTGCACGTTTGTATATTTTCTCGGTCTCGGTGAGTGCAGATTTCGGCAACCCTTTCCCGTAAAAGTCATTGACCTTTTTCCATGCGCTGTCGTAACTAGCCACGCTATCACCTCCCGCAGCCGCGATCGCTGCTGTCATCGTGAGTAAAAATATCCCTAAAACAAATAAACCGGCATATCGCTTTACCATACGCCATCTCCTTTCCCTTTCGGGCAAGTTGTATTGTAAACTGCCAAACTTCTACAGATAAATTCAACGGTTACAGTATAGCAGGATGATGTACATTACGCAATGCTAAAGAGATGCTTTGAATTACCTTTTTTAATTAAGTGTATAAATAG
>CAZIJP010000081.1:0-12343 GCA_964539615.1 uncultured bacterium | reverse complement strand
AACTCGTAATTACTGACAAGGATACCGGTGAATTTTACGGTTGCGCCGGTCTGCATGGTATCGGCAATAAAGATCCGGAGCTTGGCGTCTGGTTGAAAACAACGGCTCACGGGAAAAGTTATGGCCTCGAAGCCATGACAGCACTGATTGCATGGGCACAGCAAAATATCGACTTTGAATACATGACCTATCCGGTTGATAAACGCAATGCTGCCAGCCGTCGCATTCCAGAAAACAACGGCGGCGTCATCGCCCGTGAAATGAAAGTTATGAATGCAAGCGGATTTGAGCTTGAGCTTGATGAAGTGGAATATTGGATATTTAAAATATGATTGAATTTCCCAAAAGAAAACATATACGGTTAAAAGATTACGATTATTCTCAACCCGGTGCATATTTTGTAACAATATGCATTAAGGATAAAATGATAATTCTTGGAAACATCAGTGATGGAAAAATCCAACTATCTAAACGTGGTGCTATCATACATGAATATTGGTTAAGTATCCCTAATCATTTTCACGCAAGTTTCATTCGATGAATTTATAATCATGCCGGATCATATCCATGGCATCATCATTATTAATAATGACTTCGTTGTGTCGCCCTACACGGGCAATCTTTAATTGCAATTATAACGGACGCTCGAAATGGGCGACCATTGAGCCATCAAAATACCGTGTGATTAATAATCCAATACAATAAGGACGCCCAGATCGGGCGTCCCTACGAATACAAAATTAATTGTTCTTGATCCAATTCACAAGCCCTTTGGCATTGAATACACCAACGAGCTTCTCGGGAAGCGGAGCAAAATTGAATACTTTACCACCAACGGTGACGTTGCCTTTTACAAAATCAATGCCAACGGCGTCACCCTGCTTATACGCGGCAACAGCTTCCGGTACGACGATGATCGGCAGCCCCTGATTCACTGATGAACGGTAGAATATACGGTTCACCGATTTAACGAGCACGGCTTTGATACCGGCAAATGCCAACCCTACGGACGGATGCTCGCGTGAGCTTCCGCAACCGAAGTTTGAACCGGCCACGATAATGTCGCCTTCTTTTACGCGGTCTGCAAATGTTTCGTCAAATCCCTTGAACAAGTGCGGCATGATCTTTTCGGGCTCGGAACTGTTCACATTATACGTTAAATTACCGGCAAACATCTGATCGGTATTGATATTATCGATCTCGGCATAATTCCACACACCCTGAGCAAAACGATCCTCGCCTTTTTTCACGAGCACCTCTTTGACCTCGCCTTTGGCATAGGGGAATATATCCTTTTTCGGCATTTTTCTCGGATCTGCAATTTCACCTTTTATGGATGAATACGCAACCGTTGCCGGTGATGCAAGATAGATATTGGCTTTCTCATTACCCATACGGCCGAGAAAATTGCGGTTTGCCGTTGAGATGACGGTCGTGTTGTCGGCAGGAATTCCTTGTCCGGTCCCGAGACACGGTCCGCAAGACGGCGACAGGAAATTTGCTCCTGCATCAAACAATATCTTAACAAGTCCTTCATCTAACGCTTTCAAATATATCTCACGGGATGCAGGAATGATGAGCAATTGGAATCCCTCTGCAACCTGTTTGCCTTTCAATATCTCTGCAGCAATACGAATGTCTTCTATGCGGCCGTTAGTGCAGGTACCGATAACAGCTTGTTGTAATTTTGTGCCGGCCACTTCTGCCACTGCCTTCACATTATCCACCTGATGCGGCGCAGCAACTACCGGGAAGATCGTTGCCAGATCGATTACTATTTCTTTTTTATACGCTGCATCGGCATCTGCCCAGATACCGTCAACTTTTTGACCGATAAAATCACACAATACTTCGTCAGTCGGGAATGCGGCATTTTTAGCACCCATTTCCGAAGCAAGGTTTGCGATGGTCATACGGTCGGATATCGAAAGTGTCTTTACCCCATCACCGTGATATTCAATGGAGAGATAATCAGCGCCGTCGCTCCCGATCATACCGATTATCCACAACGCAAGATCTTTTGCATACACACCATCGGGTAATTTCCCGTTGAGTGTGATCTTCACGCTTTCAGGCACACGAAACCAGGTCTCTCCCTGTTTCCAGATACCCGCAGCTTCCGTACGGTCGATACCAGCAGCAAACGCATTGAACGCGCCTGCCGTACACGTGTGACTGTCACTGCCGACAATGATCATACCGGGGCGCGCGTAATTACCCATCAATTGATGGCAAATACCCGCACCGACGTCATGGAATTTTTTCACGCCGAATTTCTTAGCAAGATCACGGATCTTTAAATAATCGTTTGCAAGTTTGGCATTGGTCGGAGGCGCATTGTGGTCAAGCACGAACAATAGCTGATCTGCATTAAGCGGTTTCTCGCCGCCCATTTTTGCAAAGGTCGCATGTATGCTTGCCGTATTGTCATGCGTTAGCACGATATCCGGCTTTTTAAACACGATCGCACCGGTTGGCGCGCCGAGTATCTTTTCAGCAAACGTTTTTCCCATAATTCCTCCTCTTATGACTTTTTCAAAAGCCCGCCACGTTTGTAGATCGCAAGCTGAGCATCTGAAAATTTACCGATCGCAATGGTCTTTCCGGTGGCACTATTGGTCATGGTGCCGTTCACGACATCAACGCGTGTTTTGTCGCCGTCCTTCAAACCGAGTTCATCGATGGATTTATAGGTAACGATCGGGAATGCCGCATTGATCGCGTTGCGTTCGTAAATAGCGCCGAATGACTCTGCCATGACAAGGCTTACGCCGAGTGACAGGAAACAATCCACCGCCTGTTGACGAGAGCTGCCGGCTCCGAAATTCTTGCCGACGATAACGATATCACCTTTCTGAGCGCGTTTGGCAAAATCCTCATACCCCTTCAGATTATCAAATGAATACTTTCCCATTTCTTTGATATCGGTGATGGTAAGATAACGGTTGTGGTAGATCATGTCAGTATCAATATTATCATGGTTGATTATCCATACGCGGCCTTCAAAAACGGTCGCCTCGGAACGATCTATATCGGTCACGGCAGAGACCTTACGCTCCACCGGCGCATTGGAAAACAACGCGGGAGCTGCAGGAATATCATCCGGTGTTGTAATATAACCGGCTACGGCTGATGCCGCCACCTCTTCCGGTGATGCCAGGTACACTTTGCCTTTACCCTGCTTGCCGTCAAAATTGCGGTTGCCGGTACTCATCGTTACTTCGCCCGGCCCATTTTGGCCTATCTGCCCGGCTGCACAGCCTGCGCAACCGGCATTGCCGATCAACGCACCGGCATCTTTAAATATCTTTATAATACCTTCATTCAGGCATTGCTGCCATACGGCATCGGTTGACGGGACTATTTTCAAAACAACGCCGGGAGCCACTTTACGTCCATTAAGAACGTTTGCGGCTGCGCGCATGTCTTCCATACGGCCATTTGTACAGCTGCCGATAAAAGCAGAATCAATTTTTGTCTTTTTTACATCTTCAATGGCGATCGCATCCTCAGGGTGCCCCGGGCGTGAAACCATCGGTTTGAATGTACTTATGTCCATTTCAAATGTCTGTGCATACACCGCATCGGCATCAGCTGTGATCTTTTCTATTTTTTTGCCTGAACGTTCTTCGCAGTATTTCATGACCGCATCGGACGGCGTAAATAACAAGATTATAGCGCCCATCTCAGTGGCCATTGAAGCAATGGTGATACGCTCATCCAATGTCAACGCATCGATCGCTTCACCGTATAATTCAACGGAATATCCTAACAGGTCATTTGCGCCGAAACGGTTGAGAAGGTTCAATGCGATATCTTTGGCGCTGACCTGCAGAGGACGTTTACCTTTCACGGTAATTTTCACGGATTCGGGCACCTTGAACCAAACGGAGCCGTGAGCCCATGCGGCAGCGATATCTTGATCACCCATCCCCTGGCCGAATGCGCCGATCGCGCCGAGAATGTTGGCATGCGAATCGGTTGACACAATGGTCGCACCGGGATACGCAAGGCCTGTCTCTATAACAAGATGCGTACCGATACCTGCGTCGACATCAAATATCTTGATACCCTTTTCGCGAGCGAACAAACGGCAGTATTGTTGATTCTCGGCATATTTTTGATCTGATCCGGTTGGGTTGCAGTCGAAAGTGAAAAACGTCCGCGAAGGATCGTTCACGCCGAGACCGTTGTCGACAAGATTTTTAACAACATTAGCGCCGCCGAAGTCACGAGCAGCACGCACATCGATAAGAATATCAACATTCTCATTCGGTTTAACACTTGTGCGGTTTGCATGAAGTGCGATAATTTTTTCTATTAACGTTGCTCCCATTATTGTCTCCTTTATTGGATAAGCATACCTTTGCTCATCATGACCATCGGATCAAATGTGGCGAAATCCGCCTGATGAACAAGGAATGTCTCAACACGCTGCGGTGCGCCTTCACCCTCTTTGGCATGATTGGCGATCATATGAACGATCTCGAGCGGTAAACCTGCCTTTGCGGCAACGATAGCGCCTGATACCGGATGACGCGTACACTTGCCGTTGTAGCTCTTCTGATATTTCCCGCCGACAAATTCGGATTCCATGAGCTTACCTACATCATGCAGCAATCCGCCTGCATAAATGAAATCATAATTTATCTCAAACGGCATAGTACGGTAATTGTTCTTCTGCGCATTTGCAAGGCCTTCAGCTCCGAGAGTAACTGCGATAGTATGCTCGATAAGATTGATGCCTTTAGTATCGGTCAATAATGTGAACGGGATCTTTTCGATATCTTCAGGCGATTTCCATCCGCCTTCTTCCGCAGCCATCACCCATGCTTTAACAGTCTTTTTCGCAAGGTCGCGGTCTTTTATTTTTTTCAATACGGGTTTAAATACTGTTTTAAAATACTCTTCGAATATCTTATTCATGCAACGCCTCCTTGTGTGTAAAAAAGGCGGGATTACGGCCAGAGCCGTGTCCCGCCTTAAAAAGCGATCGGTAACTTATTTCAATTTAGCGATTATTGCGTCTGCCATCTGTGTTGTGGAAGCAGCGCCTTGAGTGACAACCTTCTCGGTGCCTCTCATCTTCATCATATCATAAGTGCGCACTTTACCTTCGGAAACGACCTGTTCAACCGCTTTGTAGATACGATCGGCTTTATCATTCTCACCGATGTGCTCAAGCATCATGCATGCTGAAAGGATCATAGCGATCGGGTTCACGATAGACACTGGATATTCCGCATATTTCGGAGCAGACCCGTGAGTCGGCTCGAATACGGCAACTTCAGCACCGACATTCGCGCTACAGGCAAAACCCAAGCCGCCTACAAGACCGGCAAATCCGTCGGAAACAATATCGCCAAACATGTTCTCATTGACGATAACGCCGTAATCTTCCGGGTTCTTTGTAAGCCACATCATCTGTGCATCGATATTGGTATCCCACAACTGGATCTCAGGGAATTCCTTCTTTTGCATATCCTGTGCGATCTTCAAAAACATACCGGATGTCTCACGCAATACGTTGGGTTTCTCTGCAACGGTAACGGATTTATAACCGTATTTTTTTGCATATTCAAATGCGGCACGCACGATACGTGTGGTAGCACCTTTTGTACATATACGTGTAGAAATAGCAAGATCCTCTTTCGGAACGGTACCGAAATTGGTCTTCATACGCGGATGGGTCATGAGTGCATCATACACCTGCTGAGGCGGATTGGTCCACTCAACTCCGCCGTACATACCCTCGGTATTCTGACGGAAGATAGCAACGTTAACGATAGGTTCTTCAACGGTGTCACCCGGGCCTTTACGGATAAAATTCAACGGGTTGCCTTTAAATGTTTTACATGGACGAAGACAGATATCCAGATTGAAACGTTGACGCATGGTTACGATCGGGCTGTAATATACAAGACCCTTGTTCTGCAATTCCGGTTTCAATTCTGACACTGCAGCACTGTTCGGTTTCGATGTGATAGCGCCGAAAAGACCGATCTTGTGCTCTTCGAGAAGTTTGATCGTACGATCAGGAAGAGGATTACCTTCGTTACACCAGAAATCCCAGCCGATATCACCGTGCACATAATCGGCCTCAAAACCTACTGCATCCAACACACGCACTGCCTCAGGCAGTACCGCTTTTCCGATACCGTCACCCGGCATCAGAACGACTGTTCTCTTCTTCCCCATGACTCCTCCTTCATACCGTTTTTTTATATTTAGTAACCGTTTCAGCCTTATTTTTGTACTACGCGTTTTACGGAATCAATAACCGTGCCGTCTACCCATTTGATAACGGCAATCGGCTCATCATCGGCAAGTTCCGGTTTATCCGGCACGCCGCAAATCGCATCGGCCTCTGCCTTCAGATCTTCCAAAGAACGGATCGGCAGCGATGAACCTTTCATCTTTTCGAGCAGATCTTCACGTTTCGGATTGATGGCTATACCGCGCTCAGTCACAATGACATCAACCAACTCGCCGGGCCCGCAGATCGTGGTCACTTCATCGCGGATAACCGGGATACGGTCGCGGAACAACGGGATAGGGATAATGGTCGTTTTTGCATGCAGGCAATTCTGCCATCCGCCGATCCCGTGAAGCAGATAACCGTCGGAATGCGTGACAACATTACCATTGAAATTGAGATCTATTTCGGTAGCGCCGAGTATCATGATATCCATCATGGTACTGTAATTGCCTTTGGAATGATAATCGTAACAATTGAATATCGAGATAGGCACATGGCGAGGATTTTCACGCATGGATTGAACGGCATGCAGATCGAAACTTTGAGCATCGAGAATGTAATCGAGGCTGCCATCATTGAGCATTTCGACCATTTGCTGTACAATACCGCCCACGCAGAAACGCGCCTTTATTTGTTCTTTTTTCATGATCTCATGCATGAATTTGGTGAACGCCAGCGATGTGCCGCCGGCACCGGTCTGGAATGAAAAACCATTGTATATAAGCCCTGCTTCTTTACAGAATTGAGCGGTCATCTCGGCGAGAAGTAACCGATCGGGGCTTTTAGTAATCTGGGTCGTGCCCGAAACGATCTTTTCCGGCAAACCGATCTTATCGACCACAACAACGGTATCAACGTAGTTACCGGGGATATGCATCGGCATACACGGAAACTGGACAAGATTATCGGTCACAACGATCGTGTGCTCGGCATACTGATAATCGGCCAACGCGTAACCCATGCTTCCGAAAGCCGACGGGCCGTTGACACCGTTTGCATTACCGAACATATCTGCAGAAGGAGCAGCCAATACGGCAATATCAATTTTCACTTCTCCGTCCTGAATGGCTTGGTAACGACCGCCGTGCGAGCGGAGCACAGCCGTGCCTTTCATTTTTCCAAGAGAACAAAAACGCCCGAGCGGGCCGTTCATGCTGCCTTCAATGCGATTAATCGTGCCGTCCTCAAGATATTCGACCAACGGATCATGACAGGGGAACGACGCCGACGGGAACCAAACGAGATCTTTTACGCCAAGCTCTTTTGCAATTTTAAATATTTCATTGGTGATAAGGTCACCGTCACGAAGATGATGATGCGTTGAAATGGTCATTCCGCTGCGAAGGCCTGCCTTAACAAGCGCATCTTTTAATGTCGGAATGATCTTATTGCCGTCTGCAGGATAGTTCATCGAAGAAAATATCTTCGGTGATGCCTTATGCCCTTGCGGGATATGTTTTTCAAGGCCTTTGAACGGCACAAGCGTTTGTCCGTTGATCTCGGTCGGCACCATACGTCCGACGGCGTTTTTAACGAGCGTCATCTTTTTTGTCATACTCATCACTCCAATTTTTGGCGATCATACCGCAATCTATAGCTGTTTGGATCATTTTTAAAGCGCGTTTTACGACCGGCGGGTCGATCATTTTCGAACCGAGCGATACAACGCCGAACCCTTGAGCTGTTGCTTCATTAAATGCTATAACGATCTTTTTCGCTTTGTCCAATTCGTCCGCATCGGGTGCATACCCTTCATGGATCACGCGGATCTGACGCGGATGAATACATCCCATGCCTTCAAATCCAAGCCCTTTTGATGTACGAACATTGGCAAGCAAGCCTTCCATATCGGCAACGTCGGAAAAAACGGAATCGATCGCCTGAATACCTGCTGCTTTCGCAGCATTCACAACCTGCGAGCGCGCATAGAAACTTTCATCCGCTTCTTTGGTACGGCGTGCTCCCAGATCGGCCGTATAATCTTCCAATCCTACCGCCAAAGCGGCAACATTTTCGGAAGCTTTCGCTATTTCATAGGAATTTATAACACCGACAGCGCTTTCAATGATCGGCATTAACCATATCTGGTGTTGTATACCGTGTTTTTTTGATAATTCTTTTATTGCTGCATCGACCTTATGGATTTGGTCTGCATGTTCGCATTTCGGGACAAGAATAAGATTGACATTATGCGGGATGATGAACGGAAGATCGTCAAGGCCTGCAGGAATTTGATTGATACGCACCATACGTTCTGCACCCAAGCTGTCTACCGCCCGAAGCGCATTACGGACAAGGAACCGCGCTTCATATTTCTTAGCAGGAGCAACGGAATCTTCAAGGTCAAAGATCAGTCCGTCAGGCTTATGCAGTCCTGCATTGATCATAAAACTCGGCGAATTACCGGGTAAATATAAGCGGGATCTGCGATTCTTTTCTTTGTTCGTAGCAAAAATATTATTTTTCATCATGTCCGGCAAAAACTCTTTGTCGGTCTTTATTGCCTGTTTTACGGCTGCTTCGATTCGTGCGGCCAATACAAAATCAAGCGCTCCGGTATCTTCGATTACTACCTTTGCGTGATCAATTCCGAAATATGCGAGCACTTTTTTTGTATATGCAGTGATCGCTTTCCCATACAAAACCTTGACCTTGCTTTGCAATTGAATATCAATACCGCCGGATACGGCCGGTTCAACAGATACGAAACAATCGGAACGGATGCCTTTGCCTTTATTTCCGGCACTACCTATGACATTCACGATAATCCCCTCCCCATGTTACGGCAGCTGCGATCGAGCCGCCTGAAGCAGATATATACTGCACGTGAGCGGATTATAGCAGAAACAACATTGTTTTCAACTGTTTTCGGTCAATTATTAACGATTTTCATACGTGAAGCGATATAATTTGACGATTCTTGCGATTTTCAAAGCACCGCAGACCACCGCAACGCACCGTCGCGCACGGCACCGTTACTTACGCTCAACAGCGGTAATATCGATTTCATTCCGTTTAAATGAGAATGCAATTAGAGGGATGATAGTCAACAACAAAGCAATATACACCTTATCAACATCAAAACCGATCATCTTTACGACAAAGGGTTTAAATAGTAAGAACAATAACGTTCCGACCGTGGAAATAATGAAAGCCCATCGCGCTGCAAAGGCTGTTACAAGAGGACGTTTGGAACGTTTGTTTATGATATAGATGCCGGCCAGCACGACCACTGCTCCGGCTCCGCGAATACCGTAGGTAACATACGCAGCATCGAGGATCGAACCGCGCATGATCACCGCCATCGGAATAGACAATACCCCTACCGCAATGGTTATGATCTTTGCCATACGCATTATTTTTGTGTCATCTGCTGTTTTGCGGAAGAGAAGTAAATAGAAATCTTTCACGATGATCGTGCTTATCGCAAATAAGATCGGAGCCACGGTAGACAGAATAGCTGCAAGAATCCCCGCAGCCGCCAACCCGCCGAGAACCGGCGGTAAAAACGATTCGTTCATAAGCAGGAACGGCAATGTCTCTTTAGGATTTTCAGGCATACCAAACGCGCCCGTCCGCACTGCCATACCGATTGTTGCAACAAATATCCCTAGCGGCGCAATGAAAAATGCGCTGATCGTACATGCTTTTTTCGCGGTCGGAATATCTTTTGCCGCAAATACCGGCTGAAGCGATGCTTGCGAGGCAAATCCGGTCAATATACCGGCTAGCAACCAGGCTGTTACGGTTCCGAACCCTGCAGAGAAAGGATCTTTAAAAGAAGAAACCGTTGCTGTTGCGGCAGCAGGCGACATCCCTTCCTGCACAAACCGTCCATGAAGCGCAGTAAACAAACCGTTGAATCCGCCGAAATACGATAATATCATAAAAAACACCATTAATATCGTGCCGTACATCAACGCGATATGAATGAAATTGGTTACAGCGATGCTTTTGATACCGCCCTCGGCAACATAAAAAATTACTAATACACCGGCAATTATCACCGCAAGACCAAAAGGCTCAACCATGGCGCCCGATATGCCTGTTGCAGTGTGTATTCCGTTTGATACAGTGCGAAGCACAGGCCCGAACATTTGCGAGGCAAGGCTTCCGATCGCCTGAAATTGGAGATAGACCATAACAACGAATGCTGCCACAAATGAAACGGAAGAAATGACACGCGTTTTTTTATCATACACAGTCTCCAGCATTTCTCCGACCGTATGAACATTATGTGAACGGTAAACGGATGCGACTGTTATACCAAACAGATATTTGCCGATCGCAGTAGAAAAATTATACCATATGGGAAAAACACCTATTAAAAATGCTTTCTCAGCTGTGCCGACAGTACTCATTCCGCCAAGCCATTCTCCAACGATATAGGAGACGATCATGAAAAGCCCCATATTCTGTCCGGCAAGAAGATATTCAGACGATGATCGCGAGTACCGTTTCATAAACCAGCCGGCCGATACGATCAGTAAAAAATATCCGAGAATGACCATAAGCTGCACTGTATGCATAACACATCCTTTCGCGGAATTAAGTATACCGATCGGCAACAAAACGTCAATGAGACAATAACTCTCATGTCGTATTTAAGTATGTAATTAATTAACAGAATAATGAGCAATCATACTTGATAATCACCTGCGTCGTGCTATAGTTATGTATCAGAAGGAGGTTCTTGATGAAAAAGTTATTGGTATTAGCGGTTGTAAGTATTTCTTTGATCAGCGGGCTTTCTGCGCAAATGAATTTTGGTGTTAAAGCAGGTATCGGCTTTGGTTCAATGCGTGATTTTATGGTATCGGCTGAAGGCGGTTTCGATGGTATGACCTTTCCGGATCAGTATTTTAAAAATGTAATCAACTTTTACGGCGGCATAAGCGTAAAAATGCCGTTGAATGATACTATCTCATTTGAATCGGGACTGTACTATGCTCCGCGCAGCGGAAAACTGGAACTTGATTGCAAGCGTTACGATCTGAACGGAAGCACCTATGTCCTGGATGACAGAGATGTGTATGAGTATGAGATTTCCACAACATATCTCGAAATGCCGTTATTGGTAAAATTCAACGCAGGCAAATTCGCACCATACGCAGGTGTGAGCGGTGCGCTTCTCATCAGCAACGAAATGTCTGCCTATATCGTCGACTACGACTATGATGTCAACGGCAATCAAACAGATATGACCGTTGATATGAATTATTCCGGCGTTGATATCAACGAATGCTTGAAAGCCTTCGTGGTAAATGCTCAATTCGGCCTTGAATATACGATCAATGACAAATTTGTTGTTGATGTCCGGTATGTCATGGGTTTGACCAGTGTCGAGAACTATTACGGCGCTACCGAAGATGAACTCACCGTAATCGATGCTCTTCCGACAGCTGAACGTCAACAATGGTACCGTGCACACCCATTCCTGTATGTGGAAGGCGCAGATCCCGATGCAGAAAACAACAACTCTATCGAAACTGCAAATCTCTATGTTATGGTCGGCTACAAACTGAATATATTCTAATCACAAATGGGGCGGTAACAACCGCCCTTTTTATTTATCTTGAACACAATTCATTAATACCGTATGCACGTTAAGATTATCTTTATTGTTTTATTTTCACTGCTGGTTTGTCAGTTTCTAAATTCCAAAGAACTTCATTTCGCCTTTGAAAAATATGCTCCTTATGAATATATGGAAAACAATACGGCCAAAGGATTGACCATTGAAATTCTAAATGGTTTCTGTAAATTGAATGATATTATCCCCATTTACCATGAACTTTCTTGGTCGGCAGCATATAATAAAACCATCGCCGGTGACTATGATGCTGTTTTTTCGATCAGTAAAAATCAGGAACGCTTAGATTATTTTTATTATACATCAGTTCCCCATGTAACTTCTGCAGTTGTTATTGCGATACCTATATCTTCAACTAAAACAGCGCGCTCCCTTGAGGATATGAACAAGTGGGTAGTTGGTTGCGTAAAGGATAATTATTACGGAAAAATCTTTACTGATTGCACATCGATCAATAAAGTTATGTTCGGCAATAGTGAAAATTGTTTAAA
>CAZIJP010000080.1:0-12693 GCA_964539615.1 uncultured bacterium | reverse complement strand
GAAGGCCATTGCCCGGCACTTCCGCAAATGCCGCTTTCGAACCCATCATGAAAACTTCCGCGATGAAATAACCGGCGATCATCCATGATGTTGCCAGTATCGCCGATATCGAAAGTGTGAACGGATTGAAATGTTTCCTGAAGAAGTTCAACATCAATGCAAATATCAACGGTTCGATACCTTTTATAACGAACGTGAAGGGGGCAAATTTTGCATAACCCGATATGATATCGGCCACTGCTGATCCGAAAGAACCAACCAACGCGCCGAACCAACCGCCGAAAAAGAGTGTGCTCAGTAATATCATAGAATCGCCGAGATTGATATAGCCTTGCGTTGCCGGTATCGGAACTTTCGGATAGATCGTCATCACTATAACAAGCGCCATAAAAATGCCCGCAGCAGCGATCATGCGTATACGATTTCTGTCCATAGTATCCCTTTCGTTACTTAAAATTTAAAAGGATCGTCATCGTCAGTTTTTTGCGAGGACGGATCGGAAAAGAGGTCATCACCGTTGCCCGACGTATCTATCTGGAGGAAATCGGCTTCATCAGACTGAGAAGACTCAAATTCCGTTTCCGAAGCATTGTCTTGTTCATTGTTAGCCGGCATCACCGCTTCATCGGTGATGGTCAGGCCGGAACCGGTATCAGGTTCGATCACGTCAACGGTCTCTTCGATAGGTTCAATGACAGCTTGTTCTTCTGGCGTATCAGTAACGACAGGTGTTTCCGGATTGAAGACCGGGACAATCGTTTCTTCGGCAGCAATGATCGCTTGTATTTCCGTTTGTTCAGTAATCTCGGACGGTTCTATCAAAACCGGGTTATCGGTATCGACGGAAACCTGCGTGTCGCTTTCTTCCAATACATCGATCGATGAATCATCAAATTCAGACGCGTCAACCGGTTGAACGCTGATATGCTCGGCAACAACCGAACCGTCGGCAACGGTCTCGGCAGAACGGTCTTGAGCGGAATTCATATCATATAAGGCGGAAGTCTCTGTCTCAAAGCTTTCCTGCGATGCCTGCATCATATCGTCTTCGGGGATGTTCAAAACCAGTTGTGCGGTGACGACCGATATCCCGAGAATGTCGGATGCGGTAAGGGTAGTGATCGGTTGTTTATAAACATCATGGTATATTTTCAGCGTATTGAGAATACCGAGCGCTTTGCGTATATCTCCGTCCGCTTGTTCGGTGATGATCGGATATACGCCGTCATCAAGCATAATGTTCTCGGTCTGAGCTTTTAACTTGATGATCGATGAAAGGGTATAACCGTCGGGACTTTCGAGCCTGAGCATGATAGATGTTTTCAAACGTGAAACAAAATCATTGCCGAACATAGTGAGCTCTTCGGGGCGCATGGTAGAGGTAAATAGTATTTTTTTACCTGCAGCTATGCTTTTATCGTAGAGATATCTCAATTCCTGTAATGCCTTCAGGTTGTTGACATACGTATGCAGATCATCGAAGATGAGAAATTCATATCCGAAATATTGATCTCTGAAAAGGGAAAGCGTACCGACCGACGTATAATTTTCAAACGATGTAATATAATCCTGCGCAGGAATATACGCTACAGCACGGCCGGATATTTCCATAATCCGGTTGCCGATAGCATTCACGATATGGGTCTTTCCTGTACCGTTTGGACCGCATATGAATACCGGTGC
The DNA here is from genome assembly GCA_964539615.1 of uncultured bacterium. GTDB lineage: Bacteria > Macinerneyibacteriota > Macinerneyibacteria > Macinerneyibacteriales > CAYRFE01 > CAYRFE01. The sequence continues at coordinate 11,010 of CAZIJP010000080.1, read as the reverse complement.
ATGTACAGCATCTCCGCCTGCGATATGCATTGCTGTATCAAAAGCGAATTTATTGCATTCGCCTTTTATAAAATTATCAAAATTGAATTCCATGAGCGGGTTGAATGCCGAGCGGTTGTGTTTATCAACAAGCGTAATGATCTGGTTGAATAATTGTTTTGCATTTTCCAACTGTGTCGGGTCTTTTAAGAGCGATTCCAAAGCAGAAGCTTCTTTTGGCACCATACTGCGGTCAGTTGCAAGAAAACGTTTTTCGAGAGACTGCAGTTCATTGAGCGTATGCATATAATCGGAGAATGCCGTGATCAATTGCTGCGGGACACCTGTTGCGAGTTTATCTAGGGTGTCGGTGTTGTAGCCGCCGATCTTCAGTTCAATGATCTTTTTTCGAATAAGCGCAACGGTATCATCGACGGCTGAGGATGTCTGTGTCGGTGCCGTCTGCACGGCGTTCTGTTGAGTCGGCTGAATCGTTTCCACGATCACTGTATTATTGTTGGTTGACGGGATATCGGGGACAGGTATCGATGTCTCGATCTCTTCAACGGTCGTCTCGGTGATCACTTCGGTCTCGCGGCTTTTTTCAAGCGGGAAGGTCTCCTCGCCGACCATTGCACCGTCCTGCATATCGTCTATTTCTTCTTCGACCGTATTGCTTGCAACAGATTCCTCGGCTCGAGCGGCGATCTTCTGAAGGTCGTCGGTCGTGGAGGCCATTTCTTCAACGGCGCCGGATTCTTCTGCAGGTTGTTGTTCCTCATGTTGAGCATGTTGAGAGGCAGATTCACTGTCTTTTGACATGTCGGATTCAGGTTTTTCAAGCACTTCCTCTTCGACCACACCGTGAGGCAATTCAACGTTCTCAGACATTGATTGTTCGTTTTTCGGGGTGATCATGTCGGTTTGATTGATGTAATTAGCAGCCTCGCCGTATGTGCGGTAATGCGGGATCTGCTCATCTAATTTTAATTCCTTGAACAATGAGAAAACGAACGGTTTGAGCCGTATGAGCACAATATTGCCGTTTGAATCTTTAAATATTGAAATACGTTTCAAAAGGGAGTTCCATCCCGAAGATGCGATCATCATCACATCGGAACAGTCGATTATGACATTGCATAGATTTTTATTGGTCAGAATGGTCATGCATTCAAGAAAAACGGGAAGCGTCGTGTCAATAAGCTTGCCGGTGATCTTGATAAGCGCGATCCGTTCATAACGCTCATCCCGTGATGCTACAATATCAATGTCGTCCTTGGATAGTTTAAATATTTCTGTCATAGTGACCTCCGATTAATGGTATTGCTAAGAAAGTTTAAATGAAAAGCCGAAAATTGTCAAGGTAAATAACGATTTATCGACCATGACGGAAGAAATTGCTTGAAAATGCTGCGCCGTTTCGTATACTCAGTAAATGAAACAAAGATTATGCGTTTTACTGTGTGCGGCAAGCGGTGCAGCAGCGTTTGCTCCGTATGTGTCGTTTTGGATATCTCTTGTCGTATTGCTGCCGTTGATATACGTTGTTACACATGCAGAGACCGCAAAAAAAGCGATGAAATGGTCGTATTTATGCGGTGTGGCTTATTTCACCGTCAATCTCTATTGGATGTACCGTTTCAGTTTGATAGGTCTTGTTCTTACGATCCTTATGTTTTCGTTGTTTTGGCTCGTTGCAGGACTGATAATATTCAAACTTAAGGGAATGCGTTATTTCTGGCTCTATGTGCCGGTTGTGTGGACAAGTATCGAATGGCTCAGGGCGATAGGACCGATGCGGTTCCCGTGGGCGGAGCTGGGTTCGTCGGCTACATCATTCTTGCCGTTTGCAAATTGCGCCGCACTGGTCGGGATGCACGGGTTAACATTCATCATTGTGCTTATTACTACTGTGCTTTTCACTGCAATTGCCGATAAAAAACGTATGGGATACATCAAGGCCGGAACGATCCTTATCAGCGTTACTATCATCGGTGCGATCATGATGAACATCAGTAACGTCGAGAACGGCACAAAGGTCACCATATCTGCCATACAGCCGTCGGTAAGCCTCTTTGAAAAATGGGACGATGAATTTATAGTTCATCTTATGGAAATTTATACAGATCTTGCCGACAAGGTGCCTGCCGATACGCTACTGACCGTTTGGCCGGAGACGGCGTTTGCGGCCGGGGTATTCAATTATGAGACAGACAAAACGGCATTCGAAGCTATACGGATAAAAGCGGGGCCTGGCCATTATCATCTGGCGGGCACTTCCTATGATACCGATACGGCAAGTTTCAATACGCTGGCATTTGCCGATGCAAAAGGGTATTACGGGTTATATAATAAGATCCGGTTGATCCCTGTGGCTGAGTATCTACCGTCTCAGCGGTTGGCCGATCAGTTAGAGAATTACTATGAGATAAATCAACTTTCTCCGGGGACCGAACACACCGTGTTTACCATGAACGGCGTCAAATTTTCCGGCGTGATCTGCTTTGAATCGATATTCCATGATTTTTTTCCGGCATTTATAAAGAACGGCGCTGAATTCTTTGTGGTATCCACCAACGACGGGTGGTTTGACGGAACTCTTGCACCATATCAGCATCTGCAATTTTCCCGGTTACGCGCCATCGAATCGGGGCGGTATGTGGTGCATTGCGCAAACAGCGGTATTTCGGCATTCATCGATCCCAACGGCAAAATAACTGCCTCGTTAGGTCCGCTCAAACGCGATGTGCTTTCTCATTTTGTGTACACACGAACGGCAAAGACACCGTATTATTACATACGCGACTACTGGCTCATACCGCTGCTTTTTACAGCGATGTGGCTGTGGCGAAAGGAACGGTCATGAAAAAACTTGCAGTGATAATGATCTTGTGCATGATCTGTGCGTATCTGTCTGCCGAGCCGTTTGTTATGAATTCCAACAACGGGCGGTATCTTGGTAATTCGCACCTTTCATATCCGTCTATCTCCACGGCATTCTTTAATCCGTCGATTTTGCCGCAGATCGGCAGGACCGGTATCACGTTCGCACATCAGCGGATGTTTGCCGATGTCTATCAGAGCGGTTTGCTTGTGGCGCTGAAGCTCAACAGCGGGGATTTTGTTTCACTGGGATTTCAGGAGCTTACGGCTCCCGACCAAGACCTTTACAGCGATTACGGACAAGATCCCGACGGCACGTTCTCGTTCTATATTCGCAATTTCGCGGTGAGTTATACGCATGTTATAAAGAAATTCGCATTCAGCGGAACGCTCCACTATCACGATGAGCGTTATTGGACGACACGCTCGGGATATCCGTATCTCAACGTGAACGCATCGGTGCATCACAACAATATGACGATCTCATTCGGTGTTTATAATCTCGGCCCGAAGCATACTTACGAAGAAGAATCCCGTCAGGAACCGATACAAATGATCTGCGGTGCCGGTTACCACATGAAGAACCATTATTTCATCACGGAATTTTTTTATAAGCAAAAAGAGGAATATTCGGTCACCTGGGGGCACGAGATCGGTATCGGCGATGCGGTTGCATTCGGATACGGGATGGAAGGGTATAAAAGCACGACGGGTGAATGGTTCCTGTACCCTACGGTAGGCGGGCGCGTCGGCACCGGGGCCATCACCGTGGATTATTCGTTTGTGTATAAAAACTCGATCATGATGACGCATCAGTTAGGATTAACGGTGTATTTTTAAGTATAGTATCAAGATACGAAAATCAGATTCCCCGCTTGGATACTGTATTGCATCATATTCATGTGTATTATAAGAACGTGATGAATTATACTAGTTATACTAGTCTTCCAATGTAGCGATCTTCATCTTCACCACTTCATAGATACTTTTCAGGATATAATAATCGTCTAACGTGATCTCTCGTTCGGAGATCAGGATGATATGTGAATTATCGTCGCCGAACTGCACAATATAATGCGAATCCTGATAGTAGAAAAGGCCGTCCTTGTTTGTGGCAAGCACGTTGTCGATGAGAAGCGAATCACCTATTTTTATATCTGAGTTTTTGATCTTTACATAAAGTCCGGAAAACGGAAGGCATTCGGTAAGCACATCGGTAGCGGCGTCACGCAAAGCTTCTGCTTGCTGAACCGAGTTGTTGATAAGCCCGAACACCGAAGACGATTGTGTATACAGCTTGTCTATCGAGATAGGCAACGGCGAAGAGTTGGCAATGCGCTTCATGTTCTTATCCCATATCAGGCAATGACCGGATTCTTTGCGGGCCTCATTGAGCGCGGTCTCAGCATTTTCAATAAGCGCTGCCGTGCTTACGCCCTGATCAGGGAATAACGATCCGCCGATCGCCGTCTTCACATGGAATGTGAGCGCGGTGAAATCATGTTCGTCGATCGCTTTTTTGATACGTTTTAAAATATCTTCCGGATTTGTGCCTTTGGGGATCACAAGGTTCATGATGAACGAATGCCGCGAATGTTTACCGATCATGTCATCTTTGCGAACGATACCTTCTAGAACGGATGCGAGTTGCTTAAGGAATTGCTTATCGATATCCGAGCCGTATACTGATACGATCTCACGGTAATTCAATATTTCAACGATCACGATCAGCGAGGCCTCGTGTTCGATCTGCTCTTCCGCCAAAGTTTTGGCAAGCAGCAAATGCCAATAATAGAAGTTGTATACACCGCTTGATTGACAGAGCAGGGCATTACGTTTTATCAGCGAATAATGATTATATAGGGATATGATCTCCTGCAAGCCTGAGAAATGAATGTGTGCATAGAACGGGATCGGCGATATGAACCGTTTTGTATCAAAATACAGTATCTTTGACGGGAATTTACGGTTCTTGTTCAGATTGTCGCTTCGGCGGCGTTTGTATTGCGTTTCCATCTCCACGCGTTCGATATCGATTATGGGGATCGCAACGCTGTATTTGATGGCGTTTGTATACAGGCAGGTGAAATTCTCCGTGAGGTCGCGGAACACGATATCGCCGGTCTGCAAAGCGCGATTGACCACATCTTCATCGATCTCTTCATTTTCAGAATAGTACGGTTTCTTTTTCATGCTGAAAAGCTGGTTGAGTTGATGCTTTGTAGTGATACCGTAGATCACAACACGGAAGGCCTCAAACCGCTGCACGATGTAATTACAGAGCGATTCATGGTCATTTTCAAAATTCAGGATCATACCGATAAATTCCCACGATTGTTTCGGGCCGGTCTGGTATATCTTCTCCAGGTAATATTGACTTAGTGACCGTTTAAGCGCCGTGAGCGTGGGTTCGGGAAGCGAGAAAATTTTTGAAAGAAAATTGGCGGCTTTCAAATTATGCGGTTTCGCCGTAAGTAATTGCGCGTGTTCTTCGGTGATATTGGATTTGATGAAATCCTGATAGAGGAGCATCTCACAGCTGAGTTCTTTCGCATAATCGAGATTATCTTCTAAAAATGCGAGCTCGGAAAGCATGATCAGTTCATATTGTTTGTTTGACTCGGTTGAGGAAAACGTATATTGCAGCATTGCAAACGATATTTCTCTGAAGTCGAATTTTTTGATACTGAGCATGAATTGGAATTTTTTCTCATAATACGGAAGCGTGAAATAATCGGTGTAATGCGTGCGAAGGATATATTGCAGGTCGCTGACAAGATCGAAGTTCTTCACGATCAAGGCCGCTAAGAAGGTAAAATAAAAGATGTCGATGATCACACGGTCTGCAATGGTCGGTTTTGTGTATTTTTCGCTGATCACAGTCCATTCATCGAGAAGAAGCTGATAATTGCCCATCTCGAATAAATACTTGAACGTATTGATCTCTGCTATGTGTTTGTTTTGGATGAGCGGGTTGATGTCGATGAGGCGGTGTATCTCGTCGATATTTTCTTTTGCGCCTTTGAAATCGCCGATGGTAAGCTGGAAATTGATGATCGATGTCAAAAGGGTCATGTATTCGTCATAGTTGTCGGAGCGGGAGACATTGGCGATGATCCCCGGTATCTCGTCAGTGAGCATCTCTTCGATCTTGTATAAGTAATTTTTGTTGAAGTAATAGGAAATGAGCGACGAATACCCGAGCACAATGTTGGGTAGCGTACCGGTCTTTCGCGCATAAGAAAGGCCTTTCATCGTGTAATTGTAGATGATCGGATCGTAAGGATTGATCTTCAGCGATAACGCCGCAAGGTTGTTGTATGCCGTGGTAAGGCCGTATATATCGGAGAAATTCTGATATAAGGCGATCGCGTGTTTATAATTTGCGTGAGCTTTGTCGTATTTACCCATCTTGCTGTAGATAACGCCGAGATTATTGATGACGGTCGACTGAATATACAGCGGCACAAGGTTGATGTTCTTTTGTATGAGCGTCATAGCATGTTCAAATTGGATCTGAGCATCTTCAATGTTACCGCTTTTATAATACGCATTGCCGAGTGTGGTGAGAAGCTCCAGTTTTTTTATGATTGAGAGATTGTCCCATAGTTCGGAGATGATGACGATGCTGTTGTCGATGATGGCATCATAACGGCGCACGTTCTGCAGGACCTTATTGAAATGAAGCAGGGCGATGGTCTTGCTTTTGGCATCCAGTTCCGGTATGTATTTGAATGCTTCTTCCACGTAGCCGTCTGCCGGTTTTTCGTTCTGTTCGAGGGCAAAAACCTCCGCTATACCGAGTAGCGTGCGTACTTTTTCATGAGCGGTGATAGCGATGCTGTTTGCATAAAAAACCAAACGGGTGATGTGGTCGGTAAATCCGAATCGTTCCAAAAGGTCCAGAAAATCGATCGTGATCGGGAACGGCAGTTCGTATTCGATGATCTTTTCGGTGATTTGATTGAACACCATCTCATATTTACGCGGTTCATAGGAATAATATTTGTGTTTGACCACATCGGCCACAAGGTCTTCAAAGATCGCTTTATTGTCGGTCACCGAGAACAACAGGCCGAACAATTCCGGAAGATCAGAAAGCCGTTTGTCTTTATACGGGATCATCAGGCGGATGAACCGCTCGATGATATCTTTCAGCATTTCCGGTGTCGTGAACGATGTGAGCGAGTCGCGTAAAAAAGGTACCTTAAGATAATAGACATTATAATCACGGAAGAGAATGTTGCGCTCAACCATGCTTTGAATGAATTGTACCGGCAGGATGTTGTGTAGCAATGCCACCGGTTTGGGGAACGCGAGCAGCGACAGCAGGATGATGTTCATCCTGTCCGGTTCGGACTGTGTCACAAAAAATTCCTGAAGTTCTTTTTGTTTTTCCTGCGTATAGGAAAGAAGCAGGGAATCACCGCCGGACGCTTTATAGTCGAGGACGCCATTTTCTTGTTTCAATAGACCGTATTTTTTATCGGCGATCGAGATGAAATGCGCCGTCTCATCGGCGTTCGTGATATGCGATGCAATGAAGCTGAGAGCTCCTTCGGTGAGCCCGACGCCCGGTCTGATATACGAGGCGATGCGTCGCACCGTATCTTTTGTCAATTGGAAACCGATCGGCAGTTTTTCAACATCGATCGAACGCTCTTTGAAATCATAGAGCATGTTATCGCTGAATGTGGTGGCCGTGAGGATACGCAGCGATTTTACATATTCGTCCTGTGAGAGATACAGAAGAAAATCGCGGCTCAATATATCAAGGTTATCGTATTCAACGATAAAAAGGATGATCGAATGGTAATAGTTGGCAAATACTCTGAATATGCGCGCAAGCGATTCGAAAAGCTGGATCTTGGTCATGCGGTCGAGGTGGAACTGGATGCTGTCGGAGCTGAGGAAACTGAGTATGTTCTGATATTTTTTTACCACATCTGGCGGGAAATAGACGGTGATGCTCGAGAAGAGCTGTTCCAAAAAAAGCATGTCGCCGCCCGAACCCATGAATGAAAAATAGAGCGCATCGTTGGTCTCGGTCTGTCGCGTGTAATGATGAAGCCAGGTGATAGGTGTTGCCTTTGTTATCGGTATGAGCCCCCAGATCTTCGGGGGGTGCATGACGATCTTTTCAACGAACTCAAAGTCTGCCGATGCGCCGAGTGAATACGGCACCGAATCAAAAGGCGGAATGCCGTAATGATCGATAAGCGGTGCAACCAACGCTACGGCATCTTCACGCGTTTGAAGCGTGAGAAGGGTCTCGCTCAATTCGGAAAGGTTTTTATCACCCTGCGACAGATCGGAAACGCACGTTTGCAACATCGTGCCGATGTCGTGATACACGGTCAGCGGCGTCTCGTATGAATTGGCCCAAAATGTAAGATTGGTAAGAAGCGGCTTGCCGTTTTTCACCATCACCGATGTGTTCGGCAGATGGGTTATAAATATACCGATCGTCTCAAGCTGCGAGATAAATACCAAGAGATGCCTGAAATATCGGCCTATATCATCGGTATTTGCTTTCGAACAGAACTCGTCGAGGGTTTCTCCGACCGGCATCGTTTCAAGGATAACATAGCGGTTCTCGCTGTTCTTCGTGTCGTCAAAATATATTTTCTCATAGCGGTAGAGCGGATTGATATAGTCGTGCGGGAGCTGAATGAGCATGCGGTAATTGCGTTTTATCAATGAGACAAGGTTGTGCTGCGTAGTGCCGATCACCGTGGCATGATACTGGCGATTGTCATAATGGTCTTTTACGACATAGGTATCGTACTCGGCAGACAGCTCAACTTTCTTAAGGATTTGATAACGATAATTAATATGCTGCATAATTAAAACCAAAGACATTATATCATACTTTATAAAAAATTAAAGCGTAAATTCTGAGAGCTGCAGATGGGAAAAGGGCATTATGTTTTGAAATTGCAGGTAACGAAACGTATTCGATCAGTCTTTGATAACACGCCGAGAGCCGTAATACCGTTGGGCAAAATAGGGCTCGTTAAGATCGGCGATCGCAACACCCTGAAGGCCGGCGTGGATGAACTTATTATTGCCGATATAGATGCCCACATGTGACGGGCCTTTAGCTATCGTCTGGAAAAATACCAGGTCGCCGGGTTTGAGCTGCGATCTGTCGATAGATTGTGACACGTCAAACTGTGGCGTTGAATTGCGCGGAAGGGAAATGTTGTGAATTTTAAAAACGGTGAACGTAAGACCCGAGCAATCTATGCCCTGCGATGACGTACCGCCCCAGACATACGGCGTGCCTAAAAATTGCCGGGTGGTGGCGACGACCTTTTCTCGAAGGCTTGAAAGATTTTCCTGTGTGAAGAGTTTACCGATCCAACCGCGGTCGCCGTTCTTCAGTTCGATATATTGACGGGATTGTTCTTCCTTTATGAGTTTATAATTGGTGCCGGCTGAAAGGTCATAGGGTGAGCCGGTGTCCGGCGTGAATGTTTCCCATTTGCCGGCGATCACGCGGTCGTAGCCGGATTGCATCTCTTTTTCGGCAAAAACATTTACCAGGTCCGCCTGTATCCAGCCTTTATAGTCATTTTGTTCGGGTATCTGGATGTACAGCCATCCTTTGCTTTCTTTCAAGGCTATAACTTCCGTGCCGATAAGCACTTCAGTTTCAAGTGTTGATTTTTCCGACGCTTTTGAACGCACGGCGGCGATACGTGATTTGATGACGCCTTTTTGAGGATAATACGGGTAGAGGAACAATGTGCCGTTTGAGAACGTGTAATTGACGCGTTTGCGTAAAAACACCGTGATCGTGTTGTTGATCATTTCCACATGATGCAGCACGCCGTAATCGATGACCGTATAATCTTTTTTAACCTTTTCGGCCGTATACAGGATGATGGCATCCTTTTCTTTGTCGATCTTCAGGGATGTTACGGTAATATTTTTAAACGATAAGGACACATGGTCCTTTTCAAAGTCCACATCCAGATTACCCGCCGCAACGGTTTGATACATGAAAAAAAGAAGAAAGGCAATGGCGTAGCCGAATGATCGGTTCATTGCCTTTTGATTTTTACGAAATCGTTTTTGACCCAGCCGTCTTTACCGTCTGCAAGCAGGACGAGAAGCCAGTTGTTTTTGGTATTGAGCACTTTTACGGTATCGCCGACCTTGATCTGCGCAAACGGCACGCTGTCGTCGCGGGGCACGAGGCTTACCGGAACGAATTTCGGGATCGTGTTGACCAGTGATTCATTAGGGAACTCCACCGATATCTGCAGGGAATTGCCTGCCAGGCGGATCGTAAAGGGGCGTTCTTCGGTCATTTCAAGCACGCAGCGCACGGTCGTATTGTCGAATTGCGCGATACGAAGCTGTTTGAACGGAGGTTGGTTCATGTCCACGATCTTTTTTTCTTTGATCTGCGCGTTCTTCACATCAATGGATATGCGGAACGGGTCTTTGAACGTGCGGTGTTCATACACCGGCACCTGATCGAACGTGACCGTGATGAGATACATGTTTTTTTGTTCGCTGAGGTTCACGTCTTTGTATTCATTTGCGTAAACACCGAATGCAAAAGCAGCTGTTACCAGCGTTAATAATAGTATTTTCATATTTTAATCACCCAAACAAGTATACAAGAAACAGGTGTTATGTCAAAGGGAAATTTTACGATACCGGGAATTCAAATGAAAAAGATATCGAATTCCGAAAAAGGTACAACGTTTTACGTTTGTGTAAAGTAAACATGGGCGTCTGTGATCACGGTTCAACGAGAGAGGTAACTTATTGATCCTCCATCCAAATCACCGTCATGTTCAACGTCAATCTTTTTCATGGTTTTAGTTCTTATGATCATTTCTTATTAAAATCATTCTCCCTCATTCTTCTGGATTATTCGCACAATACATGATATAGTGTTCGTGTATTCGAAATAAGAAAAGGCGAAAAACAGGAAAACGATAATATGAGCACATATCAAAAGCTCTCTTTTCCGTATCTCCACGATCATCACACACATACCTTTTTTTACGGGCTGCTTTCCAAATGCCCGAGCCTTGCCGATGTGCATGATAAAGACACCGCGCTGACCATGCTGCGGAGTTTACGATCGGAATTTACGGTCGTGACCGGGTGGTATTCGCCGCGCTA
>CAZIJP010000079.1:0-12720 GCA_964539615.1 uncultured bacterium | reverse complement strand
AATAATACTCCTTGCATTCATAACTCATAGTGCTATAATGCGCCCAAAGGGATGGTGTCTTTACCGTCCCTTCTTTTTTTAGGGAGGAATAATGGATGTTGTGCAACGTATAACAGAACTGCTTGAGCCGTTCTGCGAGCGTGAAGGATACCGCATTTATAAGATCGTGTTGTCGGGTGGGAGTCACCGTAAGCGTCTTGCCGTGTTCGTTGACGGTAAAGACAGTTTGATAACGGTAAAAGACCTGACCAAGGTGAACCGTTTTCTCGGAGATGTGCTTGAGGCCGAGGACCTGATACAGGTTCGTTATTGGCTTGAAGTGTCGTCGCCGGGGCAGGTCGACCTGCATGATGACAGGGATTTTGAGTTTTTCAGAGGCCGCTACTGTCGTGTGGTCAGCACGAAGGAAACGTTTACCGGCATTTTGAAATCTCATACCGCAGATACGATCACGCTGCTTAACGGTGAAGAAGAGATCATAATACCCCGGGCGGACATACTTAAAGCCCGGCATGAAATTGAACTATAAGGGAGGAATATTGTCATGGAAGCCTTGTTGAAAGTCATAGAAGAGCTTGGCCGCGCCAAGGATATGACACGTGAAGAGATGGTGGTCATCATACGGGAAAGTTTGAAATTTGCGTATAAACGCAAATTCGGCATTGTAATTGAAGCCGAACAGCCGGATATAGAAATGGCTGTGGAGATCGATGCAGGCAAACTGCTCGTATTTGTGGCAAAGACCGTCGTTGAAGAAGTTGTTGATGAACATTTGGAAATAAGCCTTGAAGAAGCAAAAGAACTTCTCGGCGATGATACCATCTTACCGGGTGACATTGTTGACGTGTCATTTGATGCGAAGAAGCTCGGTCGTTTCGGCGCGCAGATCGCAAAAGAACAGGTTTTCATGAAGATCAAAAACCTTGAACAAGATAGGATATTTGATGAATATAAAGAAAAACAAGGCGAGCTTTTTACTGCTATCGTATTAAGAAAACAACGTCTTCGCGGAAAAGAATATGAAGAATATATGCGCGACAAGAGCCGTTCTCAACGCGGGGAAGAAGGCGGAGAACCGTCTACCGTGGTTGTTGACCTCGGCAAAGGCGAAGCGGTCATTCCGCCTCGTCATCAGTCACCGCGTGATAATTATTACCGCGGTATGCGCATGAAGGTCTATATCGATGCTGTGCGTAAAGACGGTACCGAAACGGAGATCGTGGCTTCCCGTTCACAGGATAATCTCCTGCGCGGTTTGTTTGCGCTTGAAGTGCCTGAGGTTGCCAATGGTACGGTTGAGATCGTTTCCGTGGCCCGTGACCCGGGTAACCGCGCGAAAGTATCGGTGCGTTCCAAGAACCCCGATATCGATCCTGTCGGCACATGCGTCGGCGTACGCGGTATGCGTATCCAGAACATCGTGCGCGAACTCAACGGCGAACGTATCGACGTCATCGAATACTGTGAAGATCCGCGTCAATATATCGAACGCGCATTGAAGATCGCCGCAGTCACCCGCGTGTCCATTTTCGATACCGAAGACCGTCGCGAGGCTTATGTTGTCGTGCCGGATGAGCAGTATACTTCTGCTATAGGTAAGAACGGACAGAATGTTAAATTAACATCCCGTCTTACCAAGTGGCGTATATTCATATTTAACGAGACAAAATATCACCAGGGACTCGAGCAAAAACGCGAAGAAGATCTTGCAAAACTCAAGAGCCTTCCCGGCATGACCGGCGAAATGCTCAATGTTATGTTTGACGCGGGTATTCATACCGTTGAAGATATAGCGCATCGTACCGTGGCTGAAGTGAAAAAACTTGAAGGCATGACCCAGGAAAGCGCCGAGTTAATGATCGAGGCCGCAAAAGAATTGGCAATGTTTACAAACAGCGAAATGCCGAAGCAGGAGTAATTGTGACAGATATCTCTTTTCTCGGATTATTAAGACGCGGAGACAAAGTCGTATTCGGAACGGATTCGGTTTTGCGGGAAATCAGAGCGGGCAGTGCTGCGATCGTTATCATCGCTACGGATATGTCAGACAGGATTGCTGACGATATAGCAGAGACCGCCCGTCATAATCATATAAAGGTAATGCGCCGCTGGACAAAACAGGAAATAGGTGCGGCCATAGGCCGCGGAGATGTCGGCGTTGTCGCTATTACCGATAGAGCTGCTGCTGCCAAAATTCAAGGGGGTGCATGATCGTGTCCGAAGAAAAAATCAGGGTGTTTGAGTTTGCAAAAAAAATCGGCAAACAATCCAATGAACTTATAGAATTCCTCAATCAAGAGGGGTTTGAGATCAAAAACCATATGGCCGTACTCGGGCCGTACGAGATCCGTCGTATCAAGGAGCATTTTGACATCCATGACGAGACGGAAGAAGAAGTAAAGCCGACCGTTCGTATACGACGTCGCGCCGCTCAAGCCGATGCTGTCGTAGCAACACCGGAGGTCGTTGAAGAGAAAACAGCGACCACGGAAACAAAAGAATCTGTTGCGACCGGCAAAGAAAATACTGTCTCAACAAACATTACGGCGGAAGAAGAGAAAAAAGAGATCAGGCCGAAAAAAGAAAAAGAATTTGAGATACCTGATTTTGTGTCAAAACCGGAGGCCGTTGCAGAAAAACAGCCTGAAAAGATTGCAGAAGTTGTCGTTACTATCGCTCAGCCTGTTATTGAAGAAAAAGAAAAACCGGTGATCATTGATCCTTTACTCGAGACAGACGAGAAGAAAAAAGAAGAAGAATTTTTACGGAAGAACAAAGGTAAGAAAAAGGTCACTAAAGACGAAAAACTTGCCGATTGGAAAAACAGCTATTCGTTCTGGGAAGAAGAAGAAGATGCCGACGTAAAAAAACGCAAACAGTCAAAGAAAGAACAGGAACAGAAAAAAGAAGAAAAAAAAGCGGTCACCTGGTCTGATATGATGAAAAGGACCGTTGCGAAAAATGTAAAGACTACCAAGAAAGATAAAGAGAAAGAAGAAGAAAAAGTGGAAAAATTGTATCTTATGAAGGGCATCACCTATCGTGATTTTGCTGAGACCTTGGGTATGACACCGGAGAAATTGCTCAGCATGCTCGGAAAAGAGGGCGTTGAGGTTGAGTCTATCGAAGATGCCATAGAAGAAGATTATGCACATCTCATCGCTGACGAATACAATAAAGAGCTGACCATCATCAAATTGTTCGGCGAAGAAGTGCTTATTCAGGAGTTTGAGCAATATTCCAAGAATGATGAGATATCGCGTCCGCCTGTTGTAACGATCATGGGGCACGTAGACCACGGTAAGACATCTATACTCGATTATATTCGCAAGACAAAGGTTGCCGCAAAGGAATTTGGCGGTATCACTCAGCATATCGGTGCTTACTCGGTCAAGACGGAAAAGGGCGATATCACGTTCATCGACACACCGGGGCATCAGGCGTTCTCGGCAATGCGTGCGCGCGGTGCAAATCTTACCGATATCGTTGTTCTCGTTGTCGCTGCCGATGACGGTGTCATGCCTCAGACGGTAGAAGCCATCAATCACGCCAAGGCTGCGGGTGTGCCTATCGTTGTTGCTGTCAATAAAATGGACCTTCCGGGGGCTAAGCCTGATAAAGTTCGTCAGGAATTGACCCAATTTGAGATCATTTCTGAAGAATGGGGCGGACAAAATCTGTTTGTCAACTGTTCGGCATATACCGGTCAGGGCATTGATGAATTACTTGATATGATCCTTCTTCAAGCCGAGATGCTTGATCTGAAATCGACGAAGACGGCCCCGGCTCGCGGTATCGTCATCGAAGCGCGGGTTGAGAAAGGCAAAGGTACTGTCGCTACCGTTTTGGTAAAAGACGGTACGCTCAATTCATCTGATGTATTCATAACCGGTAATACTTGGGGAAAAGTGCGTATGATGACCAACGACGTTGGGCAAATGGTAAAAGATATCATGCCCGGACGCGCTGTTGAGATAACCGGATTTGAAGATGCACCGATGGCGGGCGATGATTTCGGTGTTATCAAAAATGAAAAAAGAGCAAAATACATAGCAGAGAAACGTGCATATTACGCCAAACGTCTCGGTCGCGGCGAGAAAAAAGAAGCAATCGCATCGCTTGAGGACCTGTTCGCCAAGATCAATGAGGATGAGGCGATCACAATGCCGCTTATTGTAAAAGGCGATACGCAGGGTACGCTTGAAGCTATTGCACAAGCAATAGATACCATACATAATGATAAAATTTCCCTTAATCTTATCCATAGCGGTATCGGTATGGTGCTTGAGACCGATGTGAACCTTGCAACTACGGCAAAAGCCGTTGTTATCGCGTTCAACGTTCGTACGGATGCTCCGGCACGTAAACTTGCCGAAGACAAGGGCGTTGAGATAAGAAACTATAACATCATTTATAAGCTTATCGAAGACCTTCAGAAAGCCGTGGACGGCATGCTCAAACCGGAAGAAGAGGAAGTATACCAGGGCAGCGCTGAAGTGCGCCAGGTCATTCGAATCCCGGATATGGGCAATATTGCCGGTTCATATATTAAAGAGGGAAAGATCCAGAGAAATGCTATCGCTAAACTTATGCGTAACAACACCATGATCTGGCAAGGGCGCGTAGGTTCACTATACCGGTTCAAAGACAGTGTCAAGGAAGTAGCTGCAGGCTATGAATGCGGTATCGGCCTTGACGGATACAATGATGTAAAAGAAGGCGATATCATAGAAGTGTATCAGATGGAGGAGAAAAAAGCGTAATCCATGATGTATGTCATGTACGGGGAGATCGAACTGTACGCTCCCGAGACACACAGCCTAAAGGATAAACGAATGATCATCCGCAGTATAAAAGATACGCTGAAATCTCGGTTTGATGTGATCGCCCGTGAAAAAGAACACCAGGATAAATGGCGGCATTCGGTGATTGCCGTTGTCGCCATGTCCGATTCGCGTGATTTTTTATATACATTATGGGACAAAATTGTGGGATTTGTAGAGGCCGGATATGACGTAACCATTTCCGGAGATGCAGTCTCGGTAATTCAGGGGGAATTATGAAAAGTTTTACGCGGCTTGACCGCTTAAATAAAGAGATACAACGGTTACTCGGAACCTATTGTGAGCGCGAATATCCGTATGAAGAGTTTGGCATGATATCAGTCACGAATGTTGTGTTGTCTGCAGATCTTCGACATGCAAAGATCTATATATCCGTTTTCATACCGGAAGGTGTGGAAAAAACACGTGAAGAAATCGTAGATTTGCTTAATGAAGAAGAATATAAGATCAAGAGTGAGGTAGCACACGGCATCCGTATGAAATTTGTACCGAAATTGCGCTTTTATGTTGATGACACACAGGATAAAGTGGATGAGGTAGCGACTATTTTGAGGAACTTACCGCATGACCAATGATGTCCGTTCAGTATATGACGTTTTGGCGGGTATTGATGCCGCCGTCATAGCCGTGCATGAAAAACCCGACGGTGATGCTTGCGGCGCAGCGGTTTCCTGTGCGTTACTGTTGCAGTCCATGGGGAAGAAATTCCGCATTGCCGATAGGAATGCATTTCCGGCGCAGTATGATTTTCTTATTGCACAGCTTAACGATACCTGCAGTGATGCCGATACGATGATCATTCTCGATTCTGGTACTATCGATCGTCTTGATGCATCAACTTCATCCGGAATTTCAGGAAAAAAGATCATTAATATCGATCATCATGAAGATAATACATTGTTTGGTTCAGCCAATCTTGTGGTAAAAAGCGCTTCCTCAACGTGTGAGATAGTGTTTTCGATCGCACAATGTTTTTCAGGAGAGTTACCCAATGCTTTTTATGAAGCGGTTTATACGGGTATCATGACCGATACTGGTAATTTTGCTTTCAGTAATGCTACGGCGGAAACGTTTGAAGTCGCATCCGCAATTATGCGCAGACTGGGTGATCCTTCATCACTGTACCGACGCATTTGGGCATCGTTCTCGCCGTCTGTAATGCAGGCATACGGCAGGATATTATCACGTATTCTGGTTTTTAATAATAATAAACTTGTCGTCAGTTATATTTCTTTAACCGATTGTAACGAACTCGGTATTTCCTATAAAGATATCGAAGGCGTGACCAATTTGCTCGGCTCCGTTAAAAATGCCGAAGTGTGGGCGCTGATAAAAGAGACTGCCCCCGATGTGTCGCGAGTATCCTTGCGTTCTGCCGGCAATCGCTCCGTAGCTGATTTTGCCCGCGAACATGAAGGAGGCGGACACAAATTTGCGGCCGGTGCAACGTTATACGGTACATGTGAAGATATCAAACGGCAATTGAAGGAGTACTGGAGCGACCTATGATGATGAACGGCGTGATAATAGTTGATAAGCCTGAAGGATTGACGAGTTTTGATTGCATACGTAAACTCAAGCCGTTTCTGGAAGGAGAGAAGATCGGACATCTCGGAACACTTGATCCTATCGCAACAGGCGTATTGCCGATGCTGATCGGGAAGGCCACAAAACTATTTGATGTCTTAAGTGCAGAAGAGAAGACCTATATAGCAGAGATGCAGTTCGGCATCAAGACGGATACCGCCGATCGTACCGGCGAGACCATCATGACAAAGCCGGTCCCTGAACTTACTGAGGATATGCTCAAAGAAGTTCTGCAGCATTTTGTCGGCGGTTATTTACAGAAACCCCCGGCATACAGTGCAAAAAAGCGTGACGGCGAACCATTGTATAAAAAAGCGCGCAATGGTGAAAATGTGGAAGATCTGCTTGAACCGACATTTGTGAACGTGTATTCGGTAGATTTATTAAATTTTGATCCTCAGGGAGACACTGCCATATTCCGTGTCAAATCGGGCAAGGGATTTTATGTGCGCAGTTTTATTGAAGATACTGCCGAGTTGCTTGATACAGTAGCTACAATGGCTTCATTGCGCCGCATACAGGTAGGTAATTTTTTGCTGGACAAAGCGATAATTATTGATACTATAAGCCAGCGCAAAGAGCTGGAAACAGCGTTGCTGCCGCTGGAGGATATTACTTCTCATTTGCCGACACTGTGTGTGAGCGGCGATGTGGCTCAGCGGGTACTGAGCGGAGCGCGGCTTGAGTTGGATGTGTTTCGACGGATGAGCGGATTTATCCGCGTTGTCGACAAAGAACAGCGACTACTGGCCGTAGGGCATGCAAGTGCCAAACGGTTTGATTATACGGTCGTTGTGGGGGATTCTGTATGAACATATATCAGAGCAGCGATTCGATACCCGAAAAGCGTTATGCGGTTGCCGTAGGTATGTTCGATGGTATCCATTTGGGGCATAGGGCAATACTGCAAAAACTCGTGGAAGAAGCTAAACGCACAAAAAGTGAGAGCCTTGTTTTTACATTCGACGTACATCCGAAAAAATTATTGCATGATGTGCCGTTCAAACCGATCACGACAAAGCTTGACAAAGTTGAATGTCTTCAAGAGTTTGGTATAAAAAACGTCGTCTTTTACCCGTTCGATTATGAGATTGCTGAGATGTCGGCGGAAGATTTTATCGAAAAGATCTTAGTAGGAAGATTTCATGCTTCTTCGATCATAATCGGTGATAATCATCGTTTCGGTAATAAACAAATGGGCGATTATCATATGCTTCAACTGTGTGCCGAAAAATACGGATTTGCCGTTCATGCCGTTCCTCCGGTTTATTATGAGGAGAAGATGGTCAGCAGCACATGGGTTCGCCAAAGCATTGTTGAAGGGAAATTACGGTTAACACGCGAATTACTCAATCGCTTCTACTCGATACGCGGTACGGTGGTGACCGGTGAAGGACGCGGGCAAAAGATCGGATTCCCGACGGCCAATATCGAAGATGTTGAGACCAAAATGCCTGTTGACGGAATTTATTCGACCTTTGTTGAATACGGCGGAAAACGGTACGGCGCGATGACCTACATCGGATTTTCACCGACATTTGAAGGCGAAAAGAAAAAAATTGAGACGCATATTTTTAATTTCAATAAAAAGATCTACGGCGAAGAATTGAAAGTGTCGTTTGTTGCCCGGATACGCGATGAGGACCGTTTTGAGAATCAATCGGAACTAAAACGGAAATTGCTCATCGATAAAAACATAACCTTAAACATCCTTGCGGATGAAGGTATAGATATCTAGTTGGAAAGGGACCCATATCTAGGTCATGATCATGGGGATCATGTCTTGGAATGAGGAAAAAAGAGGAGGATTCTCATGTTAAGTAAAGAACGTAAAATGGAGATCGTTGCAAAATTCGGCGGTTCTGAAAGCAATACCGGTTCACCGGAAGTACAGATCGCATTGTTGACCGAGCGGATCAACGGATTACAGGAACATTTCAAGGAACATTCAAAAGACCATCATTCACGCCGCGGGCTTCTGCAAATGGTCGGTCAGCGCAGACGCTTACTGCAATATCTGAACAGAAAAGATATTAAAAAATATCGTCAGTTAATTGCTGAGCTTGGTCTCAGAGGTTAACATGCAACAAACAGTCAGTATTGAATTAAACGGAAAACAATTAACAATTGAAACGGGCCGTATGGCCAAACAGGCAGACGGATCATGTATCGTACGTTACGGCGACACCATGGTGCTTGTGACCGCAGTGGCCAGCCGTTCACAGACCCCGAAGGATTTTTTCCCTTTGACAGTTGAGTATCGTGAAAAATATTATGCTGCCGGAATAATTCCGGGCGGTTTCATCAAACGCGAAGGTCGCCCCGGCGATGAGCAAGTGCTTGTTGCACGTATGATCGACCGTCCGATCCGTCCGTTATTTGCCGAAGATTATATGAATGAATTACAGATCGTAGCCACCGTAGTATCAGCCGATAAAGAAAATGAAGCCGATGTATTGAGTATCATCGGCGCTTCTCAGGCATTAATGCTTTCCGGTGTGCCATTCCACGGTCCGGTTGCCGGTGTTCGTATCGGTTATAAAGACGGTGAGTATCTGATAAACCCGACCAATACCGAGATCGAGACCAGCGACATGGAAATGATCGTTGCCGGTACGGCAAAAGCGGTTACCATGGTAGAAGGATTTGTCAACAAACTACCTGAGGATATCGTATTGAAAGGTATCCTTGTTGCGCATGACGAGATCAAACGCATTTGCAAAATTCAAGAAGAATTGATCGCACTTGTCGGTGAGAAGAAACCGTTTGTTTATCAACCGTTTGCAGTTACTCCCGAAGTGCTTGAATTCATTGAATCAATGTCAGGCGACAAGATCCGCGAAGCAAATCTTATTAAGATCAAGCTGGAACGTGCCGATTTCCTGTCAGGCGTCTATGCCGATACGAAAGCCGCATTATTGGAAAAATTTCCTGAGCTTGACCCGCGTTTGGTCGATCTTGCTTTCCATGAAGTGGAAAAGAAGATCACTCGTCAAAAATTTATAAAAGAACAAGTGCGTGTTGACGGCCGTGCGTTCGATCAAGTGCGTCCGATCACCATCGAGCTTGGCGTGCTACCGCGCGTACACGGTTCTGCGTTATTTACACGCGGCGAGACCCAGTCACTTGTGGCGATCACGCTTGGTACTGCTGCAGATGCTCAGATCAAGGATGAGTTGAAAGGTGAACGCCGTAAACGGTTCATGCTTCACTACAATTTCCCGCCGTTCAGTGTTAATGAGATCAAACAAATGTCATCACCGGGGCGCCGCGAGATCGGGCACGGAATGTTGGCTGAACGTTCATTAACGCCGATCATTCCTGTCGAAGAGGTTTTTCCGTATACGATCCGTGTAGTTTCCGAGATACTTGAGTCCAACGGTTCTTCTTCTATGGCATCGGTTTGTGGCGGTTCTCTGGCTCTTATGGATGCCGCTGTACCGGTCAGTGATGCAATCTCCGGTATCGCTATGGGTCTTATCAAAGAAGGCGATGATTTTGTCATTCTTACCGATATCGCCGGTTTGGAAGATCATTTGGGTGATATGGACTTTAAAGTTGCCGGTACAAAAGACGCAATAACAGCCATTCAAATGGATATAAAGATCGAAGGCGTGACTGAAGAGATCATGAAACGCGCTCTCGAACAAGCCAAAAAAGGCAGAACTCATATATTGAATGTTATGAATGAAGCTATGCCTGCTCCGCGTACGGTTCAATCACCGTATGCACCGAGCATTACCATGATCAAGATACCGGTCGAAAAGATCGGTGAGGTCATTGGGCCGGCCGGCAAAATGATCAAAGCCATTACGGCCGAGACCAATGCCGAGATTTGGATCGGTGAAGATGGCACCACGCAGGTTTCTGCTATGAACGCTGCTGATGCCGAAAATGCTATCCGCAGGATCAAAGGTATCATTACCGATGCCGAAGTGGGTGAGATCGTAGAAGGTACCGTTGTGAAGATCGCTGAATTTGGCGCATTTATCGCAATGGACAACGGCAAGCAAGCGCTTGTGCATATTTCCGAGATCTCTCCGCAGCGTATAGCAAAAGTTGAGGACGTTTTGAAAATGGGCGATAGGGTCACTGCCAAGATCATCAAGATCGATGACATGAACCGTATTAACGCCAGCATAAAAAAAGCGCTTCCGCAAGAATAAGCACAACGTTATACAAAACTAAAAAAAAAGGCCGGGAAACCGGCTTTTTTTTCACATAGGGAGCATATGGGCGAACGTGTCATAAAAAAATTAAATAACGGCATTACGCTTGTTTATGAGCATTTGCCGTATTTGCACTCATTTAATATCGGCGTTTTTTTTCGGAACGGATCCATTCATGAGACGGAACGTTATAACGGCATCACCCATTGCATAGAACACCTTCTTTTTAAACGTACAAAGCGTCATTCAAACAAAGAATTACTATATATCATGGAAGGCATGGGCGGCGACTTTGATGCGTTCACAGAGCATGAAGGCATGACCGTAACATTGCGAATTTTAAAGGAATACTGGAAGGACGCAATAGCTGTGTTGTTTGAGATATTGCAGGAGTCGATGTTTGACGATGCCGATATAACGGCTGAAAAAAATGTCATATTTGAAGAGATCGCCATGTATAAAGATACGCCACAGGATCTTATTTATGAAATGTTCTTTTCAAAAAGCTGGCCTGGACATGCACTGGGAAGACCGATATTAGGAACTGAGAATTCATTGAATACGTTCGACCGTCAAACGATACTTGATTATTACAATCGATATTTTGCTCCTACGAACATGTTGATCTCTGTGGCCGGCGACGTGCCCGTAGAATCTGTAGCCGAAGAATTGGAACGATTCGGCTATGCATCTTCGGGTGAGCCGGTATCTGCCGCAGATCCTGTAACATCCTACGGGTTCTTTTTTGAGCGTAATAAGGAACTTCAGCAGGAACATGTCCTGATCGCATTTCCCGCGGTCAGTATTCATGATGAGGACCGGTTTGCCGTGTATGTGCTGAATGCGTTGTTTGGCGCTGCCGATTTTTCAGTGCTTAATCAGGAAATACGCGAGAATCGCGGTGTGGCATATACGGTATACAGTGATACGCTTTTATTTGATACGATCGGAAGCCTTGTAGTGTATGCCGCATACAGCAAACTGAAAAGCGGCCAGTTCTGGGAAGGTATTACCGAGACGTTGACCACACTGAGAGAGACCATAACGGAATCTTTATTGGAAGTGGCACGACGATACGTCAGCGCACGCATATTGTTTTCACTTGATGCCGTTCATAATATCATGGAGAAAAACGGCTCTAATATGCGCCGTTACGGATCACTACCTGATTATAATGAATTGATCGAACGGATAAATGCTGTCTCAAAGAATGACATCGAACGGGTGTTGCAAAAAACGATATTATCAGGGAAAATAAGCTTAGTTTATTACGGCACGATGAAACAAAAGGAAGCGGAACAATTATGGAATACATTTCAGTCAAAGTTTACCGCAACGATAACGGCAAAAAAATAGAACTTCCCGCATATATGAGCGATCATGCGGCCGGAATGGACGTATGTGCATCGCAGGATGCAACTATAGAACCGGGGACCGCGGTATTGGTGAAAACCGGATTGTTTGTCGAGATCCCTGAAGGATATGAGCTGCAGGTGCGTCCGAGAAGCGGACTGGCGCTTAAACATTCGATCCTTGTGCCTAATTCACCGGGGACCATAGATGCCGATTACCGGGGCGAGGTTGGGGTTATTTTATTCAATGCCGGTAAAGAATCGTTCTCGGTCCATGCCGGTGACAGGATTGCGCAGCTGGTCTTGAATCAGGTCGACCGCGTGCGATGGCATGAATGCGGATCGTTTGACGATCTCAATGCAACAAAACGGGGAGAAGGCGGCTTTGGACATACGGGGCGTTAAATCATTAGTTGCCATAATACGACCGGTCAATTGTGCGATCATCATTCTGACCGTGCTTTTTGCATTTTCATATATGCATGTATTTTCACTGATCGGATTTATAACGTTGTCTGTCATTTATTGTGCGATCGCCGCTTCCGGATATATCATCAATGACATCTATGATAAGGATATCGATGCGGTTAATGCCCCGCAAAGGCCGATACCGTCGGGGGCTTTGTCAGAAAAGCTGGCATGGTTTGCCTATTATTGCTGGATCGCTGTGTTAAGCATTGCGTTGTTTTTCATTCCTACAACGGGAGCATTTTTTGCTGCTGGATGTTATTTCATCACCGTCTACTATGCGATCGCCGGAAAAAAGAA
>CAZIJP010000078.1:0-12760 GCA_964539615.1 uncultured bacterium | reverse complement strand
ATGATGAATAACTATTTGATTCCTTTCATATTTTATGGTATCTTTACACTCGGTAACAAGGTAAGATGTGGAACAAGAAAAGAGGATTGCATGCGTAAAGTGTTTTTATATGGTTTCATACAGACTGTCGCTGTACTTGTGATATGGGCTGAAGGCGTTGATATTCAAAATCGGCTACATGCGGGCGGTTATAGTGAGTTTGATCGTTACGGATGGTATGATGCATGGATTCAGACAACCGCAACTTATGAAAGCGATCACTTTGGTTTTAAAAATAAATTAATCGGCGGATTTTCTCAGGATGTAACGTATGCGGCAACAACCTTTTTTATTGAGGCAGGTATTCCTGAAATAAAATTCGGTTTTAAGACCACACTACAACTTGGTGATGAGACGGGCGGCGCGGGTAAATACGGATATCCGCCATTAAAAGAGCTTCCAACAATCTTTTTCCTTGAGGATTTTGCTTATCGAGACCGTTTTACGATCTTACAAAACGGCGATGGCGTGAAGGAACTTGTTCCAATTTCCACTATGTATATGAATATGCAGGTGGGTAAATTGTGCTTTCGCACTCGAACAGTGCATGCAGATCCTGAAAATCGGTATGCCGCTGATGTGATCAGGAAGTTGGAATGGTTTAAAGATTTTACATTTGAAACTGTTTATGGAACTGAAGATATATCGGGGGGTATCTATTTTATGACCGGTTCTGTGTTGGATTATACTTTTAAAAATATTGACCGAGATCTCAATGAGGACGGTTTTGTTACCGATGATAAATATAAGGATACACTTGTATTGGGCGGTATGTATAAAAAACTTGTTGTAAATGCGGCTCTCTATAATTATAACCAATATTATTATTCGGCATTACGATATACGATTTCTCAAGGCGGGCATGATTATTCGGTGTATGCAGAAGCGAACACACTCAATAACGTTGCGACCTTATTTTTAACGCAGGACTATCGGCGCGACCTTTACGGCAGCGTAAATTACAAGCGGGATGACGATACAGATTGGTTTTTTGCGGCAGCCGATACCGAAACAATAGGTGATTTATCGCTTACGGCACTTGTTTGTTATAGGAAGATATTATCGGAAGATATTTTGTATGAAGGATTTGTCGGCTCAATAACGGGGCATTATACAACTAAGATCGGTATATTTACCCTATCAGCCGGATCAACGCAGTTTTCTACCGTTTGGGAGGCCTGGCAGGTATTTCCCAATAATTCGGGTTTGGTCGTTTCCGCGGCATATGAAATCGATTTTTGAAGGTTATAATAAATGAGACTATTGATGCTTATTGTATTGATGATAGTGTATTTTACTCACATAAATGCGGTTGATTATCGGGGAGAAATGAGGCGGCTAATTCAAAGTATTGCCGATACGGCCACGGCTAAGAATTCATCATTTATTATTATACCACAAAATGCGGCGGCATTGTTGTATCGAAGCGATAGTGGTTTTATACAAGAATTTTCAATGAAAATTTCGGCCATTGGACATGAGCCTTTATTTTCCGGCATGTCGAACAAGGTAATTGCAAATGATGTTGCCGTGCTGAAAAGCATTCATCAGTCAGGTCTTCCAGTTTGGATAATCGATTATGCTGCTACTCATGCCGAAGCCAAACGGTATATTAAACGTGCAAGAGAGCAATCATTTATTCCTTTTACCGCATCGTCCCGGATGCTTGATACCATACCGGAGCATTCAAAAAAACTTTTTAAGTGGAATGACAATGATTGTACGACACTTGCGGATGTTCAAAATTTTCTCTATATTATTAACCCACAACACTATAAGACAATTGATGCTTTTGCAGACGCGATACGATCCACCGATTTCGATGCGGTTGTTGTGGATGCATTTTTTGGTTCACTCCCGTTGGACCCGGATACAGTGAAATCATTGAAGAAAAAGCATTCAGGGAAAAGACGCCTTGTCTTGGCGTATATGAGTATCGGGGAAGCTGAGGATTATCGGTATTACTGGAAAAAAGAGTGGCATATGACAAACCCTTCATGGATAGTTGATGAAAATAGTCGGTGGAAAGGGAATTACCGCGTGAAATATTGGAATCAAACGTGGCATGATATTGTGTATGCGCAAAAAGGATCATATCTTGACATTATTCTGGAAAACGGCTTTGATGGTGTTTATCTGGATGTTGTGGATGCGTTTATGCGTTTTGAAACGGAGGGCATATGAAGATCCCGTCATTTAAGCGACAACCGCATTTTCTTTTTTGTCTGACGGAATCGTTGCTTGTGTCGGCAATTATCTATTATTTCTTTTTCCAGCGTGTTCCGGATAAAGAAACCTTTTTTTTACTTAATATTCACCCGTTGCTTATTATTACTGCAGTAATGAGTTTATGGTACGGTAATTTTCTGGGATTATTGAGCGCCGGAATTTCTTCAGTGACATTTATGATCGCCTATTTTGTTGCCGGCAAAGATTTCTATTTTTTATTCACCGATTTTGCCAATTATAAATTTTTTCTCATGTTTTTTCTTGCCGCAGTAGTCTTGGGACGTTTTCGTGATAATTATGAAAGCAAGATATTGACACTCAAAACTGAAAAGCAAAATCTTGACGAAGATTATGCCAAGCTCTGCGACATTCATGAGAAAACAAAATTTATTAAGGATGAGTTGAAACGGCAAATAATCGGAGCGGAAGAAAGTATACTTTCACTATATGAAATTGCAATTTCATTGGAAAGCGTAAAGCCGGAGGAAATTTATTCGGAATTGATGGGTATCATGGTGCGGTTTTTGAAAGCGAAAACAGTTTCCGTTTATACACTCAGTCCGAAGAACAATATGCTGCGGCTTAAAGTGCGGTTTGGTGGAGAAAGCCGCCTTGCTAACTCGATCGATCCGGTCAAAATACCATACTATGATGCAATGATTGCCACTCAGGCAGCTATGAAAAAAAGCGACAGCAGACTTATTGAGATGCCGCTCATGTTTGCTCCGATCAAGCATAATGACACCGTAATCGGTGTTATCAACATAGAAGATATGGAATTTGATGTTATTACTGATTATACGTTCAATCTTTTCCGTATTATCATCGATTGGACCAACAAAGCAATTGCTAAAGCGTTGACCTTTGAATCGTTTCAGGAAAACCAGTTTTATCGTAAAACCGGTATGATGCGTTTTGAGCCGTTCTGTGAGCGTCTTGACGTTGAAAAAAAACGTCACGAAAAATATGGAATGAATTACACTGTTCTTGTGTACAAAAAAGGCACTATCGATATTCAGGAAATTGAAAAACGCATGCGTATGTCTATCAGGGATGTAGATATACTAGCGTATGATCCAAAATCGGAAACAATACATGTTTTATTACCCGCAACACCGGATGAGATGATCCCGCGGATTGAAGAGCGGATCCAAAACATGTTTGATTATAAACTGGAGAACGGCGCATGAAGCCATTTATAAAATTGAGCATCCTATTAATAGTGATATTTGGAGCTACGGCCGCTGTGGTCTTATTCAGGTTTTACGGCTCGCGCCGAACAAGCCTTTCCTTAAATAATCCCGAATCCGTGTCAGTCGTGACCGTTTCATCGATTGAGATTCCGACAGAGTATCAGGATGTTCTGGTAGTATATTCAACGGGTGATTCGAATTCTCAGAAAACCTATGATAACATCCGTCGTGTTTTCGAAATGGCAAAAATTCATGCCCGTTATGTACCCGCGAGTGTTTTTACGCAATCTGATCTGTCGGCGCTTTCCGGTGACGACCTGTGTGTGATTGCTACCGAAATGGCAAATATGCTTCCCTCGGTCGTGTTGCATGGTTTTGTGAGAAATGGCGGGCGACTTGTTTTTCTTACCAGAAATTCTTCTCACAGTTTTAATGATCTTGTCGGTATTACGGTTAATAACGGATATTTGGATGCTGTTTCCGGCATTCGATTTGTGAAATCTTTTTTCCCCGGACTGGATTCTTTGGAACTTGAAAAGTCTCTTGCTATTGGTCATTCGTCAATTGACGTGCGTTTGGATCCCGATGTAGAGCTTTACGCGAAAGCCGGTAATGATATTCCACTTTTGTGGAAATATAAATATGGAAAAGGGACTATTGTATATTTTAATTCGACACTGGCTAATTACAAAGGTAACCGGGGTATACTATTACAGGTTATTGCTCTTGCTCCGGATTACTTTCTGCAAACCGTTGCAAACACGAAAGTTGTTACGATAGACGATTTCCCTGCGCCGATCAAAAAAGGGAAAGACGAGATAATTTATAACCATTATCTGATGGATAATACATCGTTTTACCGCCTTGTCTGGTGGTCGTCCATGTATAGCCTTGCACGAAAATACAATCTTCGTTTCACAGGAATGCTGACCGGGACATACAACCTTACCGTCTCTGCGCCGTTCGAACCGATTTCATTTGATGAAACTGATGATATTCAGTATTTCGGATTGAAATTGCTGGAGAATAAAGGCGAAATAGGATTGCATGGGTATAATCATAATTCTCTTGCATTGAAAGATCAAATGCTTTTCGATGACTACGGTTATTCACCATGGGAATCTCAAAGCGCTATGGAAATTGCTTTGGGAGAGGTCAGATCTGTCGTGAAAAATCTTTTCGGGCAATTACGCATAACCGCCTATGTGCCGCCTTCAAATATTTTAAGTAAGGACGGTAAGCAGGCTGTTCGTGCTGTCTTTCCGGATATCAGGGTTATTGCGGGACTCTATACGGGTTTTAGTGAAAAGGGTATATTGTATCAGGAATTTGGGCCGGATCCCGATATTGAGGGTGTCTATGATTTTCCCCGTATCAGTGCAGGATATATTTATTCACCTGAAGATATGTGGAACATTTACAATGGTATAGCGCATTACGGCCTTGTAAATCATTTCATTCATCCCGATGATTTACTGGACAGCAACCGTTCGGGCAAAAAAACATGGAAAGAACTCTATTCGGATATAGACAAGATGTTTGGTGAAATACATGGCTATTTCCCCAATCTTCAGCCCAGAACGGTGACCATGGCTGCTGACGACTGTAAAAACAATGAAGCTTTGAAGGTGTATTCTTCACGTATTAATGATGTTATCTATATACGGCATATTGATGCGGTTATGCCGGTATATCATTATCTGCGGATTAATGCTCAGGAGAAGGCAGTAGCTATTGAAGGCGGCACACTTAAACTGATAGCTGATACCGACGAATATCGTTTATATTTGATAATAGCCGATAAAGCAGAAGTGAAGGTGATGATCAAAGCTTATGAATAAGAAAAATGCCGGGTATTTTTCCGGTTTTATTTTCAGTGTCAGTGCACTACTACTCAGTAGCGCTGATACAATTCTTATCATGGAAGCGTTATTTAATTTTTCATTTACCATCTTTCACGCGTTTCTGCTACATTTATTCCTGTGCGCTGTATATGCAGGCGTCTCTCATCTTTTAAAAGGGCATGCCGACCATTTTCTTTTCATGGTTTTGTTTTTACCGGCGATAGGTTTTTTGCTTGTATTCTTAGGGGAAATATTTGCCCGTTACAGTAAGAATACAGGTATTATTGACGATTATGACCGCTATGTTCATTATATTAATAATCTCATTATGCTCAAACCTTTGAATTATCATTCTGAAATGAACGTTATGTCAACGGTGGACTCGCTTCAGTATTCGGATCGGGCTGAAGCAAAAAACGCTGTAGTTAATCTAACTGCAAACGACCCGGCGGTGAAAGTTGCAATATTGAAAAAAGCTTTAAATAATGAAGATCATGAAATTGTGCATTATGCGGCATCAACATTGACCCTTATGGAGCAGGAATATGAACACCGTTTGGAAATCATGCGCGGGAAATACAATCAGGATTCGACCATTGAACAATTATTTGAGCTTGCGGCATGCTATAATGAATATATTTCGTCCGGTTTGCTTGATGGCGATGTTTTGGCACATTACAGAACGGAGATGCAGGGGGTTCTAGATCATTTATCATCTGCAGGAAGTATACATTACGAAGCGCAACTTCTTTCTATAGGCAATCTTATCCATATGAGAAATTTTAATGGCGCCGAGGATAGGATACAACAACTTCTGGTGCGTTATCCCGAGAGTTATGAGCCGTATTTACTCTTAATGAAAGTTTATTATCTCACGGGACGAATAGCCGATGTATCGCTAACGGCGCGTAAGGTACGAGAACAGCAATTCATACTGCCTGTTGAAGAAGAAAGCATCATAGACTTTTGGCAAGAGGTAATTTGATGGTAAAGACCGTCTGTATTCTTGCCGAGGGTTCTTACCCGTACGTATTTGGCGGCGTGTCTTCTTGGGTTCAAGACCTGATATCGTCGATGCCTGAGCGGACGTTCAAGGTATTGTCAATTATGCCGTCCCGTGACGACATGCTTGAATGCAAGTATGTGCTTCCCCCTAATCTCTCTGAGATGACCACGATTTTTCTTCAGGATTTCAAACAAATTAATCCTAAACCGCATCGTTTTGAACCTTATCTTGTTGAAGAGGAATTGGTTAGCCTTAAAAAATTCATACGATTCGATCCTGATATCAATTGGGAGATATTGTCCCGCACTATTTGTTCAATTAAAAAAATCGGTAATCCTGTGGAGTTTCTCCATAGTAAGACTTTTTGGGACCTTCTTGTAGAGTACTATTTTGAGCGTTATTCAGGAGAAGGGTTCAATGAGTTTTTCTGGACGATACGTTCCATGTTTGTTTTTTTCATTACAATCATGCAAAGCAGGTTGCCTGAAGCAGATATGTATCATGCCGTATCAACCGGTTATCCGGGATTATTGGGTGTAATCACTGCTCATAGCCACGGAAAACCGTTCATACTTACCGAACATGGAATTTATGCCCGTGAACGCGAAGAGGATATTATCAAGGCACAGTGGGTTAAAGGAGTCTACAAAAAAATGTGGATAGATTTTTTTTATTTCATTTCGAAAGGAGCCTATACCTCAGCTGCTAAGGTAGTATCTCTGTTTGAACGCAACCGCTTATTTCAGATTGAGTTGGGAGCGAATCCCGATACAACCGTTGTGATTCCTAATGGTATTGATACTGACCTATACACGATGCAAAAAGAAAAACATACCGGTCTCAATGTGGGAGCCGTTCTACGAGTGGTCCCGATTAAAGATGTAAAAACATTGATCCGTGCGTTTACGTTGGTTGTACGGGAATTACCCGACAGTAGGTTGTATATTCTTGGCCCTACGGATGAAGACAAGGATTACTTCAACGAATGTAAGAGTTTAACAAAATATCTCAACCTTGAAAATAACATTATTTTTACCGGAAGAGTGAAGACGAGGGATTATCTCCCCCTATTTGATGTCATGGTACTTTCCTCAATCTCCGAAGGCCAGCCGTTGGTGATTCTTGAAGGAATGTCTGCCGGAGTGCCATTTGTTTCTACCGATGTTGGGTCATGTAGAGAACTTCTTGAGGGCAGAACTGATGACGATATTGGTCAAGCCGGGCTCATAGTGAAACCGGTATCACCCGGCGATCTTGGAGCTGCAGTGTTATCCTTGTTGAAAAATAAAGAATTGCGTGAAACGATGGGATTGAATGGTAGATTGCGTGCTGAAGTTCATTATCGGAAGGATGCTTTTGTAGATGCATACCGTTCGATATATGAGAGATTTGATTAATATGGCCGGTATAGGATTTGAATTAAAAAAGCTTTTTGGTGATGATGTTTTCACTAAGCGTATACGAGCATATATTTATTCAACGCTGGTTTCTGTCGGTCCGTGGATCACAACGGTTATTGTGCTAAATATAATTACATTATCGGCAGGAAAACTTTTTTCCGATGTGACTCAAAAAGATCTTTTTATGGGTACAGTGGTGTATAGTTTTGTTTTTTCTCAGATACTTACGGCTCCCTGGCAGATGCTTATCGTCCGGTTTTTATCGGATAAAATGTTCAGCGAAACCTATGATGCCGTAAAACCGTCGTTTATCGGTCTTTCAAAAATTCTTCTTGTTTTATCGGGCGGTGTGGCCGTCTGGTATTATTCCCGTACTGAATTACCGGTTTATTATATTTTCTTTGCGATCATTCTTTTTTTGTTAATTAGCATGACCTGGATAATCATGGTATATCTGAGTGCGGTAAAAAATTATGCCATAATAGCTCAATCATTTATTTACGGTGGTATTTCAGCTGTAGGACTTGCATGGCTAACAATGCGCCATCCGATAGGATTTCCTCTTTATAAGGATGCATCAAATCTGCTTTTGTCGTATACTGCGGGTATTGCAGTTACTTTTGCCATTCTGTTGATGACCTTTTTAAAAACATTTATTTATTCGAATCGGAAAGAATTTGAATTTCTTACGTATTTCAAAAAAGTACCGTCTTTGTTTTTTATTGGGTTTTTTTATACAGCGGGATTATGGGCTGATGATATACTTATGTGGTTCAGCGTTCTCGGAGTGGATGTTTTTGGCGCATACCGATTCGCTCCATTGTATGACAATGCTGTTTTTATTGCTTTTCTTACTATTATTCCAAGCATGGTATTGTTTATGGTGTCCATTGAAACCGAATTTTATGATTCATACAGAAACTATTTCGGACTGATCACATCAAATGGCCCGTTTGATCATATTGAGACAGCTCGTAAAGAAATGACCAGGACGATCTTCAGTCAATTGATCTATGTAATGGAAGTCCAAATTATTTTTACAATCATATGTATTATTCTTTCACGAGAGATTTTTATGTTTCTCCAATTACCGATAGTGTTTACTGAAATCTTTAAGGTCACAGCATCCGGCGCTTTATGTAATGCATTCGTTCTGATTATCATGTTGATTTTATTGTATTTTGAGGCCCGGATTCAAGCGCTGATAATATCAATTCTGCTTTTTGTCGGCAATACGATCTGGACGCTTGTTTTTATACCGAAGGGGATTGACTATTACGGATTCGGTTATTTTATCGGTTCGTTCACCGCGTTGTGTGTGGCTGTCGTGATGTTAGTTTTTTTCCTTCAGGATATTACTTATTTCACTTTTTTCCGCCAACCTATGTTTAGCAGAAAAAACCGCAGTATTATCCATAAGATTGCTGTTATCACCAAACGAATGATTGATAGAATAATGATCAAAGCGGTCCGTATACCGGCTACTATAGTGAGCATCGTGTTAGTATGTGCTGCCGCCCTAGGATTCGGGTTAGGTATTAAAATATGGCAAAATAATAGTTATTCTTCTTCGATGCAGAATGCATACAGGAAAAAAACCCTTCAATTGGAATCGGTTACGAAAGAAAAAAATATAAAAGGTCGTGAATCGAAATCATGGTCATCAACACAACAGAATGATGCCAATCGAAAACCAATCGAAAAGAAGAGCAATCACTAATAAGCTCGTAAAATATTTTGGGAACGCTGTTGAATTCCAGGCATATATTTTCGTCAGATACGTGCTATGAAAAATTAATTTAGTTCAATGTTCGCTTTTTTAGATACTATTTTTGATTATTAACTATTTTAGAATGCTTGGGTAAAAAAAATACTTGACCGAACCCAAGAATGTAGTACCATTTAATCAGTGAGGTGATATCATGGTATTGACGACCAAGGACGAACCTGTTTTAAAAAAACGGCAAGGGCCGGACCCTGTCTTTCGCTTAATGCGGGTATTACAATGGATATGCTCCGGTTTTATTGTGTTGGTTTTGGTATTGTTCGGTATGGCTAAACCTCACAATGTTACCTTGTGGGATAAATGGAAAAATGTGCAGGTCGCTCAGGAATGGAACCGCGAACTGCTTGTTACTAGCTTTTACATTCTTCTGATCTTGCTTGTGTTGAGCATTGTTTCTATGTATTGTAATTTTCAACGCATGAAACGTAAAACCGATGAGTTTTATGTGAAACAGGTTTTATTCCTCATATTTGCAATTGTCGGTATCATGCTGTACATCAGCGCTTACGGATTACCGTTTTAACACATCTGCAGATTGACATTTTGTGAAAGAAGCGTATAGTTTGCCGCATGAAGAGATCTTATGTCAGGCGATCGGCGATCGTTTGCGATATTTGCGAAAGGATAATCACGACGTATGGAAAGTTTGCGCGAGTTATACAAGATAGGTCGAGGTCCATCCAGCAGCCATACCATGGGGCCTGAACGTGCCGCTAAAGTTTTTATAGAAAAATTTCCCGGTGCCGTGCGCTTTATCGTCACGCTTTACGGCAGTTTGGCTGCAACAGGTAAAGGCCATTTGACCGATGCTATTTTAAAAGAAATATTAGGCAATGTGTCCATCACATGGAAACCGGATGTGTTTTTACCGGAACATCCGAATGCCATTCAATTTGAAGGTTTTGATGCACAAGGGCAACTTCTCGGCACTTGGCGCGCATACAGTATCGGCGGCGGTACGCTTCGAGACGATAGCGGTTTATTTGTAACTGCCGAAGCGAAGTATCCCCTTAAGACCATGTCTGAGATTTTACTGTTTGTGGAAAAAGAGGGAAAGACCTTTTGGGAGTATGTGGCGCTTAATGAAGACCCGGATATCTGGTCATATTTAGATGATGTATGGAAGGCTATGGAGGGTGCAGCAACGGCCGGGCTTGAACATGAAGGTGTATTGCCCGGAACGCTGAAGGTCCCGCGAAAAGCCTGGACCTATTGGATAAAAGCAAAGAACAGCGCGTTCGTACTTGGTGATATCGGAAAACTGTTTGCTTATGCGCTTGCCGTGGCGGAAGAGAATGCTTCAGGCGGTACGGTAGTGACAGCGCCAACGTGCGGTTCTGCAGGTGTGTTGCCTGCGGTATTATTATTTTTACAAAAAGTATATGATTTCCCGGATACAAAAATTCATAAGGCCTTGGCCACTGCAGGCTTGATCGGCCTTTTAGTTAAGACCAACGGCTCCGTGTCAGGCGCAGAGGTGGGATGTCAGGGAGAGATCGGCACGGCATGTGCAATGGCTGCCGGGGCTGCGGTACAACTTTTGGGTGGTTCTCCCGCTCAGATCGAGTATGCGGCCGAAATGGGACTTGAACACCATCTTGGGCTTACCTGTGATCCGATCGGCGGATATGTGCAGATACCGTGTATAGAGCGTAATGCAATGGCTGCCGCCCGTGCGCTTGAAAGCGCTGCTTATGCATTGTATTCCGACGGCACGCACCGAATTACATTCGACAAAGTTGTGGAGACAATGGAGCAGACAGGTCATGACCTGCAGTCAAAATATCGGGAAACATCCAAAGGCGGATTGGCCACGGAATACGGGGAAGGACAATAACTGTATTGGAGTATTCTTTATTTATTGCTGCTTATGATCTGATAGAAATCTTAATCGATCCTTACACCAAATACAATAATTCAGTAAAATGAACGGGGACGTTTGTCCCCGTTTTAAAAAGCACAATGGTTTGATCAAAAATCGTTCGGTCAGATCGTGATCTCGGTATTCTTGTTTCCACCTTTGTTGCAGACCGTAGTGATCTTAATTTTCGAACCTTTTTTTACGTCGATCAATGTATAGACCGCTAATTGATCAGTGCCGTTAAATTGGCTTTTCAGATCCTGTGATATCATTTTTACGCCATCCACGTAGACCTCAATGGTGCTGATATAGTGATTGGCAGGATTTTGCACCGAGTGTGCGACAGTGACCGATAGTTCTTTCTTCGTTTGATCATAGGCCGCAGTGACAGCATTGGCAGGATGCGCAGATATGATCGCGGTGAAGAATCCGACAACAGCTAACAATACCCAAAAAAGTTTCATATATTCCTCCTTTGATACAGTTTAGCTATTCTAGCATTTCCATGGTCTATTGCAAGGTAAATAACTGATAATTGACGTATTGAGCTCAGGTAAAAGATACTTGTAAAAACAGCAAGCAATGTTAAGATACCGATAGGTGAAACGCGTATACTTCTTTTGCGAGGTGATAGGATGAGAGCCGAGACACATCAATTTTACATGACGGTGATCGAACGAGTGCTGAGGTTTGTGCAGGATAACCTTGATGCAGAACTTTCGTGCAGCACACTTTCGAAAGTAGCATGTGTATCACAGTATCATTTCTTCCGAATGTTTGAAGTTTATACGGGAGAAACGATAGGCGATCATGTGCGGCGGATCAGGCTTGAGAAGGCGGCATTTTTGTTGCGCAACACGTCAAGGTCCGTGATCGAAGTTGCTTTTATGACGGGGTTTTCGAGTAATCAAGCATTCTGCCGTGCATTTCGTACCGCATACGGAGCAGCTCCGCGGATGTTTCGTATGTTGGATGACGGCAGTTTTCTTCTGTCGGCACCGTCTCGTGTTCATATTGATGAGTTCGGCGGACTCTCTCGGTTCAAACCGCAACTACAAGGAGGCGTCACTATGGAAATGAGTATCAAAACGTTACCTGAGCTTACTGTTGTGTATATGATGCATACCGGTGCGTATAATACCGTCGGGCAAACCTGGGAAAAATTTAACAAGTGGGTTGGCTCACACAACGAACTTGTTACGGAAGACAGCATGTTCATCTGCGAGTATCTTGATGATCCGTCGGTTGTACCTGAAAATAAACTTCGTTCTCTTGCCTGCATGACAGTGCCTGCCGGTTATGTGCCGGATCATGGAGTGACCATGAAGACAATACCGGGGTGTAAATATGCCGTTGGCCGATATGTCGGACCGTATACCAAACTGGGCGAAGCCTGGCATAC
>CAZIJP010000077.1:4345-12935 GCA_964539615.1 uncultured bacterium | reverse complement strand
TTTACCCAACGGTATCACCATCGTGGGATTTGATGATTATGACAGGAGAACAACAACAGATAAACCGAAACCGATAGCTGAAGTGATGACCGGCGTTGATTCAACCAAACCCGTGATCGTGCTTCGCCACCGGCCTGCAGAATTCTCTGATGCGGTCATGCTCGGAGCAACCTTACAGCTCTCAGGTCATACCCATGCGGGACAGATCCCGCCGATGGACATCATGGTCATGGTCGGTTACAAATATCCATGGGGCTTGTATAAAAAAGACAATTCCTTCATCTACACATCGGCCGGCACCGGCACCTGGGGGCCGCCGATGCGTTTGTTCTCACGAAACGAGATCTCCGTGTTCCGTTTTGTAAAAAAATGAACCCCACACACTAATTGAAAAAAGGGCGGATTGATCCCGCCCTATATAACTAGTCATATCAAATCTTTATAACAGGCACTGCTTCACAATAACCCACCACAGGATCAGGTTCATACTGACAATGCGGATTTGCATCGGTATCCCAGCGATAACCGAATCGTTCAGGTTTGTATAAGGCGATCACGTGCTGAACAGCGTGTATGGCAGCCTCCATTCCGCTCTCGTCTTCAGTCTCCGCAAACGGTTCACCGTGAAATTCCATCATCAGGCACGCGGGAAGATCGATCAACTCCATGCCTTTCGGGACAACGCCGCAATAATCGGCCGGCATTTCAATGCCCTGCACATATTCCGACGTACCCGGTTTAATACAATTCCGGGGCAGCCAGAGCGCCACAGGCTTACCGAATAAACTTCCCTGCACGCTGCTGAGTATTCCCCACACATCACACCCAACCTCGTCACAGTATTCAAAATAATGCGTGGCCTTTTTACCGCGCTGCACGATCAGCCGTCTCTCGGGACGCTGGGTAACTTGGACAAAGACCGTTTTTTCATTCATGGTATCGTCTCCTTTCCGGGAATACAAATAAAGATCCCGTGCACTGCGTTTGAAAAACAGCGGGATCGGAGGTTTGCTTTTTCGGTAAGTGTACGGATTAATGCCGAATTGACGTTTGAAGGCCTTCAGATACCCTTCGTGGGTCTCAAAGTGCGTATCCATTGCGACCTCGAGAATATTCTTTTCCGAGCCTCCGATACTTGACACCGAATGTGTAAGCTGTCGTGCGCGAATATAATCGGAAGGCGCCATTCCGACCAATTCCCTGAATGTGCGCGAAACATACGGCTCTGTCAATCCGGCAGCATCGGCAAGCATTGAAAGCGTAATCTTTTCTTCAAGATGCGTTTCAATGAAATCCTGCATTTTCTGTACAGCCCTGACCTTTTTGTTCATCATTCCTCCCGCCTTCAAAGACGATACCTGAACGGACTCATACATTCTTGACCGTATTTATCTTTTTTGACAATTTAGCAATTTTTTTTTAATTGAGCAATGCCTTTTCATCGCAACGCTAAAAACGGACGGCAAAAAGGTGCTCGCATCGACTGAACAATCCCGTCTGGATCACCTATGCGTTTGAGATAAACGATAAACCTACATCGCTTGCGTCGATCAAAGCGAACATTGATATTTGATATCGACACACTCATTGAATACAGCGAACCGCTCCAGCGCTTTCATGATCTGCTGATGAAACTCACCTGCCGCAATGCCTTGTTGCGGCCAATAATTTTTAATGATGAGCGATCGTGTCTTTTTATCGACGAACGGTTCGATCCTGCCTATGAAACGATCGTTATACATCACCGGCAATACATAATAGCCGTATTGCCGCTTTTCCACGGGCACATATACTTCCCAGGTATAAGAAAAGTCAAATAACGCAGCTATCAGCTTTCTGTCCCACAGCATATTATCGAGCGGCGCAAGAAGCCGTGCTTCCTCATTGTCGATCGGCATATCGATGGTCTTTTGTAATAGCTCAACGTTCCCGGAAGAAATAAACAACCGATAACGTATGCCGTCAACATGAACAGGGATCACTTCGCCCGAACGGATCAGTCGTTCTACGATCATATGGCGTTCATTACTTTTTAGTCCTCGCACACCGAGCCATGCATCGCTCGGGCGGTCCCACAACAACCCGACGCTATTTATGCGGCGTAAAACACCCCACGCATGATACTCGTCTTCCGTAACATTCGGGTCAGGCGTTTGTACCATTTCTTCCGGAATATTTCGCGATGCAAGACCGTAGTACCGCCTCGCACCCCTTTTATGGTGAACTACCGCCAAACCGGCATAACACATACACTCAAGCGCGGCTTTTGCCAAACGCTGCGGGCCGTAATGCCAATCTACCTTGTGTTCAAGATCAAAATCAGATGATGATGCATAATCGTGTGTTTGGAGATGATCGGTGATGAATACCACGGCATCCTTGTGCTTCTCGATCCATGGCAGATGACGCTGTCGGAAACGGGAAAAATACGACCAATCCGATACGGCGGCTATAGACATGTTCTTATCCCACACATCAAAAAGTGAACGTTCGGTATAGAGCGCTTTTTCAAGCATTGATTTGCGATATTCGGGAAAACGCGATTGCACTACCAGATCGGCATTTCTGCCTGCCGCATCGAGCGGATCGTATTGAATACAACCGACTTGCCGAACATGATCAACAATATCGCCTTCGCGGCAAATAGCGGTGGTATCGGTAAGACGTTGGTATGATACAAGAAATCGACGCGCCTGACCGTTAGTGATGACAATCGGTTGCATTGTGCGACCTTCTATGATCGTTTTTGCTGCAGAATATCAGTGATGATATCGGAAATTTGATCCATGCTGAACGGTTTTCCCACAACATGGGAAACGCCGTAACGCTTCTTTATATCGTCCTCTATTTGTGTTCCCCATCCGCTCGCTACAACTACCGGCATTGCCCCCGAGAATTGTTTTTTGATCCGCTCGGCAAGTTGCCAACCGCTCATGCCGGGCATGCCGATATCGGTAACAACGAGGTCATAGGTGTTGACGGCCAGCATTTTAAGCGCAGTTTCTCCGCAATCGGCAACTTCAACGGTAACGCCCAACGTTCGCATCATTTCAACGATGATGATTCGGATCATTTCTTCATCTTCAACCCACAGGATCGAAGCTTGGATGTTTGTATCTTTTTTGCGTTCCGACAGAACTTCTTTCTTTTCGGATACAAAAGCAGGGAGCACAATTTCAATAATCGTGCCTTTCCCGGGAGCAGAAAAAACCACACCGATCGTTCCGCGATGTTCTTTTATGATACCGTAAGCGCTGCTCAACCCCATACCGCGTCCTGCGCCGTAGCCTTTCGTTGAAAAAAACGGTTGGAACATTCGTGAACGTATCATTTCGTCCATACCATTCCCGCTGTCGGTGATGCGGACCACGACAGAAGCATCGGTTACCTTCGTCTCAACAATGACAGTCCCGCCGTCCGGCATTGCTTCGATACCGTTTTTAACGATATTATAAAACACCGATCGAAGCTCACCATCGTTGCCGAGGATCTCGGGGATAGCGCTGTAGTTTTTAATGATGCTCACGACCACGCCCGTGCGTTGCGGATTATCTTTCCATAACGGACGGGATTGCACGATCACGTCGTCAAGCAATGTGTTCAGATCAACAGGCGCATACGGGCTTGCGTTCTGTTTCTGACCGGCATACCGCTGCAGCAACTGAACACGCGTTGCGGCATCGACCGTGGCCGTGCGTATGGCGGAAAGATACGATCTCGTTTTTTCAAAGTTGTCGCATGAGATCATCGCCAACTCGATATTACCCAAAATGGATTGAAGCGAATTGTTGAAATCATGCGCTATCGCCGACGACATCTCACCGATCGTTGCAAGGCGTTGGCTTTCGATGAGGGATACTTCGGTCTCTTTTCGTTCGGTGATATCACGTTCGACAAACAAAAGACCGGTAGGATTTCCCTGAGAATCGCGCAGCACATCGGCATTGGCCTCGGCAAAAAAACGGCTTCCGTCTTTGCGGATCATTTGATATTCCGCCGCGCCGGTGTAATGCCCTTTGAGCAATTCTCCGATCAAAAGCAATGCTTTTTCATGGTATGACGGGTCCATAAAATCAAAGATATGCCTGCCGACGATTTCGTCCGGCGAAGTGAAGCCGAACATTGACATGGTCCTCGGAGTGACCTCAACGATGATACCTTCTATCGATGAG
This sequence comes from uncultured bacterium, assembly GCA_964539615.1. GTDB lineage: Bacteria > Macinerneyibacteriota > Macinerneyibacteria > Macinerneyibacteriales > CAYRFE01 > CAYRFE01. The sequence continues at coordinate 8,763 of CAZIJP010000077.1, read as the reverse complement.
ATGGCGATCGCATCCGGAGAGGTATTGATGATCGTGCGGAGGCGTTCTTCACTCGCCTTCAGCGATTCTTCCATATGTTTACGCTCGGTGATGTCACGTATGGACTCGATAGCACCGATACGGGTGCCTTTTGCATCAAAGAGAGGAGCGCCCGTAGCCCAGACATACGCACCCTTGCCGCCGTATAATGCAGGCACAAAAACCTCAGCATAGAGAATATCGCCATGCCGGGTAATCTTTGTATATTTTTGTTTTAACTCTTCATTATCAATATCGACCAGATCAAGAAGCTGCTCGCGAGGTTCTCCGTAGAATGGCACGGCATATGCATGATCCCCCTTCCCGAGCATATCTTCGGTCTTGATGCCGGTCATTTCCTCCATGGCTCTGTTCCATGCGATGACCTTTTTATCGTTATCAATGACAAATGTTGCGTCAGGGAGAAAATCAATGATATCGTGGAGCCTTTGGCTCGATTCCTGCAATGCTTCCTCGGCACGCTTACGCTCGGTGATGTTCTTTGACGTACAGATCACAAAATCTACAGCACCGTTCTGGTTTTTAATAGGAAATATCGTGGTGATATAAAAACGGTCTCCGTCCGAGCGCGGTACGCGCACTTCGATCACTTTTTCTTCGCCGGTCTCAAAAACATGCCTTAATGATGCATATCGCTTTTCAGCCTCTTCTTTGGGAAATACATCCCCGATTTTATGCCCCAGTATCTCGGCAACGGTCTTGCCGACTCCCTCGGCAAAAGCCTTGTTGACAAAACGATAGACCCCTTGCGATGTGAATGAAAATAACGGATCGGGTGATTCTTCCAACAGGATACGATGCTGTTCGCTTATTTCCCGAAGCATGTCTTCGGTATTTTTATATGCGGTCACATCACGTGCGGATGCATAGATATGGTTGTCGTATACCCTCATGGTCCAGTCGACCCAATGATAGCTCCCGTCGCGATGCAAGCACCGGTTGGTAAAACGGATCTCGTTTTGAGCTTGTATAAGAAGAGCAAGCATATCCTGTGATGCGGCAAGATCATCGGCGTAAACAAAGTCGATCCACTTTTTCCCGATCAATGAAGCCGATTCATACCCGGAAAGCTCTTCAGCCAAAGAGCCGAATTTCTCGAATCTCCCGTCGATATCAAGCCTGAATTGTAAAAGGTGCGCCACCGTGAACATTCGCTCAAAATCAATGATGCGTTTTTGATCATCGGTCACATCGGTGAATACTGCTGTCAGAAGATCATCTCCGCTCATGTAAGCCTGAAGATCATACCAACGGATGAGATGATCTACATAGATGATCTTGGTATACGATGATGAGGATGCTGCTGCCTCCCGAAAATATTCGCAGAGAAAATCAGCTGAAGAAATAAGCTTACGTTGTGTATTGTTTACTATCGAATGAAAAAGTGAGTTTGTCTCTATCGGTTCAAAATCGATCGTATCCTTACGGATAACGCGAAAGACGGCATAACCGAACGGGGCATTGTCACATGCCGATAAAAAATTTTCTTTCTTCATTATGAATGTGCCTCAGCATTGATAGTATCACAGTTACGTTTCTTTTCAATCATTTTTTCTAAACTTTAAGTTTATAACGGGAGTAACCACCGAAGAAACAATATCCTTCGCCGAGTAAGAATACTAGGCAGTTTATGATAAAAAAGCCCGGCTTTCACCGGGCTTTCGTACTATCGTTGATCGTAAATATCAGAACGTATATTTCAACTGTGTAGAGAGTTCGTGAGCAGTACCAAGCTCGGTATCTGACGACATATCATACATCCAGTAATCACCGGGCATGAACATCGCATACACAATACTGAATTGAAGATTTTTCATGATCTCGGTCTTAACGCCAAGATCGATCTCCGTGCCGATATTTGTATCAAAGATATCAGCCTCAGGATCATCCGTGTAATAGATGTCCGAAGAGGAACGGATAAAACCAAGATTAGCAAAAGCCCATTTATACGAAGCATTGATGGAAATGACCATAAGCCCTTCATAACCGCCGTACGAATTCATCAACGCCTGACGGTCGCACACGTCGCCGCGGCCGTAATATTCAAGGCCGTATGCGCTCATCCACTGGTTTCCGCTGTTGTGTCCGAAATACAGCGCTTCGCCATCATCCATCTCAACCATTGCAAATGCGCCTGCCCAGTTGGATTTTGTATAATGCGTAACGCCTTCGGCGTCATTTTCCGTTTCATTTTTCCACGGAGTATATCCGAAATTCACTTTTACCGTAAAATCATTCATGGTGTATGAACCGTATGCATACGCAAAATATCCCGAGAAATCATAGGTGCCCGCCAGTTCGTCACTATCGTTATAAATATCTGTCGTGCCGCTGCGCATGATAAAGTGTGCGCCGTAGCCTAGGGTCTCGGACGCGTAATCGGCGCCGACACCGTAAAATGCCATGTTATGGGTCATCGAAATATCTTCCGAAACAACCGGTAAATTCCTGAGATATTCATAAAAGAACGCACCCTTGATCGTCAATGAGTCGGTCATTTTATAGGTGGCGTCTGCAAGGAACAATGTATCCGCACACGGCAGGATACCTTCTGATATAAACCCAAGTTTTGATTTGTAATAACCTACATCCTGATCCACATCATCATCGCGAAGCGTGAGAAAACCGATGCGGGCAGCGAGTTTATCCGTGGTAGGCATAACAAGAAGCCCAATCGCTTCATCGCTGAATACCGAATACTGAAACAGATCGTCATACGGCTGTAAGCCCACACGGATGGCCGTTGTGCCGAGCCATTCAGGCGTAAACTCCAAATAGGCGTATAATGATCTGAGGTTGATCTCGCGTTCATTATAATTTTTATTGCCCCATTGTTCGTCGCCAACCTGAAGCATATAATATGCTTTCAGAGAATCACCCATTTGTGCCGAGATACCCAAGCGGTACCGCTGATACATTCTGTTGAAGCTATCAGAATCTTTTACAAAAAAATCCCAATTATCAGGATCGGTCTGATCGGTGTACATAAAGCGTATCTCACCGTCAAATTTCCATGTCGTATCGCCGATCTTCAAACCGTCGCCGCCTTGCCCCCACATAGTAGCAACGAAACCCATAAGAAATAAAGCAACCAAACACAACCTTTTCATGGAGCCTCCTTTAGTTAATATTACGTGAATAATTATCACATACTATGATGCACGTGTCAATATTTTAAAGTAGAGACACGGCATTGCCCTGTCTCTACCGTATCGAAAATAATCATCGGTTCCCAAAAACACACTGTCATTGGAATTCGGTAAGCAAGAGGTCGATCTTCTTATAGAGGTCGGGCTCTGGGGCTTCTTTACGTTTTTTAATGAATTTTTTGGTAGCACAGAATTGTCTGATCGCAACTAGCCATTCTTCGTTCCTGAAGTGTTGTGCTTTCATGCTTTCCAACACGGCAAGACTAAATGCACCGTACGTCAAATGCCCGCCGACAACATCGGCAATTTCGGGAATACGGGCATAGGAAACCAACATGTCGGCTATCACCGATGCTTCCCACTTACACGAAACGATCAAGGAACGCGCAAATTGAACGATAAGCTTTTTGCCGTCCAATTCGGTTTTATCCCATTCGGCTAGCATTGCGTTGAGAAGGTCTACTTTGTCCTTAAATGTAAAGCACGGCGACCAGTCGTGATCCTGATCATATTCACCATACTGCATATGCTGAATACGTCGCGTAAGATCATGAGCGGTCACCGGCATTGATAAGCGGTCATTTTCAGTCATGGTATCCTTATGTGCCCATCGATCGGTCATCTCGCTTTTATCGCACCGATCATTTGTCCTTAAAATAATCATCCATAGTACTGCGCGGAATCTCGGTGAGCTTTAATTCTTCAGCCAATTGATTGATCCTGATCGGATCGACGAACGCACATCCGTCCACCCAGTCCACAAACACCCAGTGACTCGGCGTATCTTTCAAGCGTGCTTTACCGAGATACCATTTGCGGGTAATGTCGTCCTGCGTGATGGTCTTGTCGGATTCAGCTATCTTGAAATCATCTTCTTTTACCAACGCGTATCCGTCGGTACCCCACATGTGTTCACGCTGGTGAAAGCGGTACAAGCGTCCTTCCTGCCAGACAACCCGAAAGGTGTCGGGGATTGCCTTATCGTTGACAAGAAGATAATAATGCGCAGCTTCTGATTTTGAGCCTTGCGCTGAGTAGGTGACCTTTTCCTCAAGCATAGGAAGCGGTCGATCGGCAAATACGGCAACACAAAATAACGCTAGCATAAAAGACAGAACAAACATTCTCTTTTGCATGATTAACCTCCGTGGTGGTTATATAAATAGTAGCGCAGAACGCTGCAAATACAAGGGTAAAGATTGTGCGCGAACAGGGGCAAGCCCTGTCCCT
>CAZIJP010000077.1:0-4245 GCA_964539615.1 uncultured bacterium | reverse complement strand
GGGCAATTCATGAATTGCCCCTACGAATAAATACAACCATATAACAAGCCAGCCTGTGTGCCTGCCCCATTTTGATCTAGATTTCTGCCTGCAATAATTTCAACAACTGCGGCAGGTCAACTATTGCTACGGTGGTCTTCAGATCAGAAAGCGCATACGGGATCACCAATTTACCGTTGTGGATGATACAACCGCACGTATAGACCACATTCGGCACATAACCGTCTCTGAACGCATCATCGGGGACAAGCAAGGGTTCTGCCAACCTGCCGATAACACGCGACGGATCATTACGATCTAATAAAATCGCACCTATTGAATACTGCCTGATCGGCCCAACGCCGTGTGTTAATACAAGCCACCCTGCTTCGGTCTCCACGGGAGAGCCGCAGTTGCCGATCTGAATGAATTCCCAATCATATTTCGGTCGGACGATACGAACGGCTTCCTGCCAAAAATGGATATTATCGGAATACATAAGAAAAATGCTGTCATTGTCCTGACGCGAGAGCATCGCAAATTTGCCGTTGATCTTACGCGGAAAAAGGGCCATGCCTTTATTTTTCACGGCATTGCCGTTGAGTGTGATCATTTTGAAATCTTTAAAATCGGTCTCGATCAGCTGAGGCAGGACAACTTTTCCGTCATAGGCCGTATAGGTGGCATAATACCGGGCAGCTCCGTCAGCATCGACAAACCGCACAAATCTTGCATCCTCAATACCATTCTTTTCAGCGGGCGACGCGGGGAACACCACTCCGTAGGACAACGGGTTTTTATCGGAAAAAGAAACCACATAGTTTGAAAACGCAAGCCACAGCATTTTGTCATACACAAGTTTATCATTCTCGGAATAGCGGTGATTGTTGCGGACAAAACCCGACAACGCTTCCTGCAATTGCCCGATCGTAAAAGAGTCGGGCACGAAGGTGAGGACGGAATTTGAGAAATCGTTGTCAAAGCCCATCTCGGCAAGTTTGTATCTGAAAGTCACTTTGTCATAGGCTGAATCGGGCAGAAAATGAGCCACCGCAGCCTGATGGGACACGGGGTCAAACGTTACGCCGCACGCCGTGTCAAGTATGCCCGTACGAAAAGTAAGTGAGGAAATATGCCCTTCACCGACCGCACGCAGGCTCATGATGAACCGCATCGAACCTTCCGGCACACCCGTCTGATCGGGATGTGCAACGATTGACGGGTTGAACAACGCCGTTGATTCAATGGAATATTCATGGGTAAAATAGGCGCCGATCAACAGTTTGCGTTTGTCCGAAATATCATAATCGGTATCGCAAAATGATTTTACGGAGTCATAATGCTCCAACAATGTAGCTTCGATCTGTAAATGCCTTTTTGAAAAACGGGCAATGATCACATCAAGCTCATCGATGACATCTTTTTCGGGTAAAGCAATGACCCTGCCGATAATGCTTGCCAACCTGCTTTCAGGATGCGGGATGAACTTTCGCAGCACCACTCTCGACGAGTCGGGCGATAATACTATTTTTGTCTGTTTTACTAACGGATTTGATCTTGCCATAACAATAACTCCTTCGTGTTCTTATTGAACAGGCTCTTTCAAGCTCTTAAGTTCGTTGCGAATAACGGTCATCTCAGCAAGCGCCAGAAAAAATGCCAACGTGCTTTCCGCACCCTGGTTGAGATTTACCCGATCGATATGCAGCCCGTCGCAGCAACCGCCGGTGTACGGGTCATAAAGGCTTATCTGCAATGAGTTTCTGCCGAGATACCACTGGAATGCCTTCCACGCCTCATCGTACCACACCGGATCTTTGGTCGCGCGATACGCTTCAAGGCAAACGGAGACCGTGGCATGTGCCTCTATCGGCTGTTGGTCGTACACGGGGCGTTCACCGTTACGCTTATAGAAAAAATCAACGCCGATCGGTTTGAAGCTGTTGCGTTCATCGGTCTGTACACCGCAGAGCCATCGCAACGATGCCACCCCGTCATCAAACATCCTGTCATTATGCACACTGCGTCCGCCGATGATCAATGCTTGCGGTAGTTTGGCATTCACATAGGTCATCGTTTGCTCAAACCATAGCCATTCAGGATCGCTGTTGCGGCCGTACAGCTCATGAAGACGTACCGCCAGGTCACGACGAATATCCAAGGCGGCACGATCATCGGGTATAGTGCGGAGATATTCATTGATACCGATGATGGCAAAGGCCCATGCGCGAGGTGACGAAAAAGACGTAACGATAGAAAGCGACCGTGTGAAAAGTTCGCCTGCAAGCTTCTGAAAACCGGTATTCCACGTGCGGCCGATACAGGTACCGAGCGCCCAAATGGCTCTTCCGTGACTGTCTTCCGAGCCGATGTCTTCCACCCATTCCCGATGATAATTCAGAAAATTCCGAAACCGCCCGGAGCTCTCGCAAAATGCGTAGGACAAAAATGCCAAATAGATATATGAAAGACGTTCGATCTCCCGTGAGGTCTTGGGTTCCATTTCCTGCAAGTACGACATCAGCACAAGAGCGCGCGCATTATCGTCGGTACAATAGCCTTCCTGGTAATTGGGGATACTGTAGACGGCATGCTGGAGAATGCCGGTGCTGTCGGTCATGCGAATGATATGGTCCAGCTTGATCTCGGGAAGGTCGCGATTCTCTAAAACAAGCGGTTCGATCGATTTTCGATGCGGTACGGACGCGGGTTTAGCGATCTGCGCTGCAATGAACACATCGCGATAAGAATCGACGATCACGGACCAGGTCATCGCCCGTCCCTGTTGGAATGCTTTTTCTCGCAGCAGTGTACGCTCAGTATCGTTACTCAACAACGAATTGACCGCATCGGCAATAGCGTCGGGATCTTTAAAAGGTACAAGTAAACCGCTGCCGTCGGCCAGAAGTTCCGCCGCATGCCAGTAGGGTGTAGATACCACTGCATTGCCCACGCCGAATGCATAGGCAAGCGTACCCGATACGATCTGCTGTTCATTGATATACGGCGTGATATAGATATCCGTCATCACCAGAAATTCCTTGAGGTCTTCCAACGGCACGAACCGGTTGTAAAAACGAAGATAACCCTCCACACCAAGTTCGGTGGCAAGACGCTGCAGTCCGATACGATAATCCTCGCCTTCTGTCCTGAGCAGATTCGGATGTGTTTGACCGACGATAATATAGACTGCTTCCGGAAAAGCCTTCACGATCTCAGGCAACGCACGTATGACATATTCGATACCTTTGTTGGGAGAAAGAAGCCCGAAGGTCAGCAACACGGTCTTCCCTTCCACGGCAAATTGCTCTTTATAACAACCCGGGTCGCTGTGTTCAATATCGGGGATACCGTGCGGGATGATCTGTATCTTGTGCGCGTCAATACCGTATCGTGTAATAAGCAGCTCGGCAGATTTTTTGGTCATCACCACGATCACCTGCGACAGACCGGCGATCTCTTTCAGTACACGTTCCTGCTGAGAAGACGGGTCCTGAAGTATCGTATGGAATGTGGTCATGACCGGCACGTGGATCGAACGCAGCAATGTAAGGATGTAACTTCCCCCCGGCCCGCCGAATATGCCGTATTCATGCTCAAGGCACACGATATCGGCTTTGCTCATGGTGATATATTCCGCAGCAAGTTTATAGGAATCGATCGATTGTTCGGTGATCTCGCATGTCACGCGGTCGGGATAATCATACCCGTCGGGAATATCGGTGACCGGTATCACCTCACAGACCGTATCGGGATTTTTCAAAGCATAGGATTCACACAGGTCGGTAGTAAATGTTGCTATGCCGCATTTTCGCGGTGAATAATTGCCGATAAAAATTATTTTTCCTATGGTCGGTTTTTTCGTATGCATCCGTCGGTCTCCCTCTACTGATCGAAGATCAGGTTCTAACATAGTACAGAAAATACCATTCTATGCGCCGGTTATCCGGCTTGTCATTCCCATTGCTTGTCGCTGTTTTGATCGAATTGGTCTGCCGTCTTGAGCAGAAAGAAGATCCGGAACACCATACCCGACTGCATGATGCGGTATGGCATTTGGGGCTCACAGGGAGTATGCGTTCATTTTCGGTATTTAGCTACTCCTTGCAGTAAACCATGATACGCTGTTTCGCGTGGGAATGCCAGCATAATAATTGCGGAAGGTTCCCGGACAGGGGCAAGCCATGTCCCTACGTATACATATTGAATACTGGTGTCATTATCGGGCTTGACTACAAAACTCCCCCATGATTACATTTCCCCCTC
>CAZIJP010000076.1:0-13000 GCA_964539615.1 uncultured bacterium | reverse complement strand
CTTTGTTGTTTTTTCAGCACATCGATGACGTTTTTGAACGTCTCACTGTTTTGATTGTCAACGTTGGCGAGGAATTCATGGGCTTCGAGAAGGACTTTACCGAGCTTTTCGCTACCGGCTTGTGATTGTTCCAGCTCATTCATCGGAACAGAGCCGTCGAGCGGTTGTTCGATAATGGTAAATATCTTAGTAAATCCGACACTGTGCAGGATAGCGGTGACATCATCATTTGTGGATATGATCGTTACTTTATTCTGGTGATGTTCATAGATATAATTGGCTATTTTTGCTAATAATCCCAAGTTTGTGCTATCGATATATTCTGTTTCGGTCATGTCTATGATGATATTTTCAAAATCATCTTTCATGAAAATTCTTTCGATAAATACGTCAAAGTCAGAGCTAAGCGTATATTTGATCATGCCGATCATTTTAATGATGTAAAGACTGTTATGCTGTGTATACAATATTTTTCCGGGGTTCATTCACGGCCTCCTTTGGGCAAGTAAAAAAGTTATATCGTCCGGTAGTGATGTTCGTTCTTTCAATGCAAATGAATCAATTAGGCTATCAATGGTTATAGCAGGATTTTTTGCTATGTTCAACAAAAAACTTTGTTTATCTTTAATACTTGTTTGCGGAAGAATTTCCAAAATACCGTCCGAAACCATCATAAGGTGTACAAATCCGTTTATCGCCAGGGTATGTTGCGTAAAGACAGAATTTGGAAATAATCCCAGCGGCACATCTTCGCTCATCAATGAAGTAACCGTATCACCGCATACAATATGCGGCGCTGGAAATTGTCCGGCATTGGTGTAGATGAGTTTGTTGTCTATTGTATCGATCACCGCGAAAAAAGCGGTCATGTATTTTCCAAGACGTTCATCCAAAAGACTTTTATTGAGTTTTTCAAATAGGCGTGCGGGATGAATGATATCCGTGTCATTTTTGTAGTTATATTGATCGATCGCCGTATGAATAAAACTTTTTAAAAAAACGGTCACAAACGCCGAAGACACGCCATGCCCCGAAACGTCAGCAATATACAACCCGATATAGCGATCATCAATAGGGAAATAGTCTATGAAATCACCGCTGAGGTGCATCGACGGAAAAAGAAAGCCGTTGAACTCGTAATTCCCTATAGCAAGATGTTTGGGGGGCAACAGTTTGAATTGAATGCGACGTCCGGCCTCAAGATCTTCTTCAAGTTGTTCGTTTTTTTCCTCGATCTTTTGTATGTAATCAATTTGGCGCAAGTGTAATGTCACGCGTGCTAAAAGTTCACGGATGTTGCAGGGCTTACTGAGGAAATCGATGGCGCCGTTCTCAAGCGCCGCCATTTTATCATCGCTATCGGTGCTTCCCGTGACAACAATGACTGGAGTTGTTTCGAATTGAGGATCCTTTTTTAACTCTATTAAAACATCGATGCCCATCATATCCGGTAAACCCATATCAAGCATGATGAGGTGCGGATGGATCTTTCGGGCGATCTCCAGACCTTCTTTACCGCAGGATGCTCCGAAAAAAGTAACGGCAGGCAAAAATTGTTCAAATGACGCTTTAAACAGCTCCATGATCAATACATCATCTTCAATGTACAATATGCGTCTGTCATCCATGCTGTACCGCCTTTATGCTTACCATGGATAATGGTTAACGGCTATCACTGAATTAAGAGGTTTTCGTTCCGGGCGATTGGCTTCTGCAGTTTTCTGTTTGTCGCTCATAAATGTATTGTTATCGATCGAACCGTGTTTGCCGACAAGAATTAGCGTGATGATTTCCACATCAGGCGGTATGGTTAACAATTCGTGAGTTTTTTCCACATTAAACCCGGCAATCGGATGGGCTATCAGCCCCATTTCTGTCGCTCGCAACAAAAGCAAGCCTGTTGCCATCCCGGTATCAAACTGATAATATTTACGTTCTTTGATCACACAATCATAATCAGGTTTAGAGAGAACGGCAATAACCATTGATGCAGCCCGTGCCCATTCATTGCCGGAGGAATATACTGATTTCAAAGAGTCTAAAAGTAATTTGTCGACAATAAAAAGGAAACGCCACGGTTGGTTGTTAAAACACGAAGGAGCAAGGTGAGCCGCTTCGGCAAGATCGGTGATTATGTCAGGCGTAATTACAACCGGTTCGTAGGCTCTGAATGATCGTCGTTTATTGATCGCGCTATTTACATCCATGGCTTCTCCTTTAATCAGCACCTTATATAATATCAGATAGGCGTATCGCTGTCAAGCGCTCGAATAGGGAGGGTAGGTCACAGCAATGCACGTTGACAATTTCGGTATTCGCGTTTACTATGATTATGTTGTGAAAAAAGTATTGTTACCGATAATATTAATCGTATGCTGCTTGTTTGTCGCTTATGGGGCCAGTACAATGTTTCTCAACAATCATCGGTATATTGTCGGTGTTATCGAGCGTCGAGAGGATGCTTTAGAAGCCCTTCATTACGGTTCGCTTTCATCGTCGTTTAATGACAATTCCGATGATAACGCTTTTAAAACAGCGTACTATTTTTATAAAAAAGGGTATCTTTCGAAAAAAGAGATCGGTTATCATGTATGTCCCCCGTCGGTATTTATCTATGCGATGCTTGGTTCAGAAGAATATTTGCGTAAGAAGGTGACGGTATATGCTGATGAGCAGGGCGAATATGGCGATTTTTACAGAAAACTCCTTGCTTTGCGGAAAACGGCAGTCCAAGACGCACCCCTCTATGACCGGGTATTTTCTGACTATTATGCATTGTTCACTGAAAATAAAGTACCGATCCAGTATGCGCCGATTGCAGATCAAAAAAATATTGCACGTATTCTTGCATACCGTTTGCGGGAAGGGCATCCCACGGCATTGGATGTATTTTTTACTGATGTCGCAAAAATCGATGATGAGGAAAAAGGACCTGTATTGTATTCATTTAGCAACGGCGTCGTTATCTGTGCCGAAAACGGTTGGAATGGCGATGTAATCAATAGAAAGGGCGGAATTAGCCCCCACAGCGGTAACGGTGTAGTGATCTTTGACCCCATCGATGAACGGTATTATTTTTATTTTCACATGAACCATACGGACATGTATCCGGGGACAATAATCAAAGCGGGCACTGTAATCGGGTACGGCGGTAATACCGGGATCAATGCCCGTAAACCGAATAAAGGGGAGCATGTTCATATTGAAGTTTTTGACGTGCGCCGGAATGACTTTTTAACATCATATGAAATAAAAGCATTGATGTACGATCCGTATTTCGATTGAAGTAGTCACAAAATAACGCAACTATAAGTAAAAAGAGATCTTTGCAAAATTCAAAATTATTTATTTATCTATGTTTTCGAAAAAGGGATTAGGCGCGGACACAAAACCAAAATATAGTAGTTTTGCAAAGATCTCAAGAATAGTAAAGTCACGTATATTCGGTTGAACAGTTTCAAAAATAAAAACACCCTGAAAAGGTAATTTCAGGGTGCCGGATAAGATACTAGGTATTATTTCTTTTCGAATTATTTGACTTTTAAAACGAGAATATACATGCCGGTTTGTTCGATCTTCTTCCCAACTACTTTTTCTAACGGCGTAGCATCCCACAATGAGGTTACGACCATACCGTCGATCACGCCGAGAATATGATACCCGCCCGGAACAGTTTCAAAGATCGGATCGATCAATGAGCCGGTCGGTTTGTATGTTTTTCTGTTAAAGACATTGATGAAATTTTTAGACGGAATAGGTTCATGTCCGTGTTCTCCCCACTTAACACCATGCGGAGAAGGGATATAGATATAGTCGGAGCCTAAATCAATAGAAGGTATCATGTAATGTCCTACTATTGCCATGCCGCCTTGCGGTATTTTCTGCCAGCGGCATGGTTCGTAAGAATCGTTTTCGGTGATGGTGACTGTATCGATCTTTTTCAAATCAAGATCATAACGTTCGAGCCTGAACGGTTTATTATAATATCCGATAAGGAGCATTTTCTGCTGCGGATCAAAAGAAAAAGTTCCGCCCTGAATGGGTATCTCTTTTTGTTCGAAATCGACCTTTTCGGGGAAGTCAATTTTTTTGATAAGATGTCCGTCAGCTCTGTCGAGTATTGCCAGTAATGTCATATAAGATCCGTGGATGTAGATTTTATCACCGATAACAATGAACGAACTTAGGTCAGAGGATGTAGCATCATTGAGTTGGACCTCGTCAATATATGAACCGTTAAGGTCATAATATGAGATCCGTTTCATTCCTTGGTCGAGGATATAAATAGTATCATCATATATTCCGCCGGAAAAAGCAAAAAGTATCTGCCCCGGTCCTTTACCTTTTTTGAAAGTTAATGTTTTGGTTAACATACCGTCTGCTTTGAAAAATCTCATTGAGAAAGTATCTGCGGTTTCACCCCAGATATAGATCATATCTTTGTAAACGCCTGAAAGTCCGGGCATGTTGTTGCCGATCATCCCGCTGTCCCAGTGGTGGGCAAGAACAAGTTCTTTTTTAAAGAGTTTGGGTTTGACTGAGCAAGAAACCAGGCTGCCAATGATCAGAGCGATAATGAAAAAACGCATAGTACTCCTCCTGTTTAATAGACTAAATAGTTTTAACATGCATCTGCATAACATGTTGCCTTGGATAATGGTATTCGAAATATTCTAAATAATCAAAACAACTTTAGTTCAAATTAAAAAAAGGATTTACGTGAATAAATTTTTGAAAATCAAACAATAGATTGAATGAATCCAAAACAAAACAAGAAGGATCATTCTTTGATTATATGAAGCATTTCTTTAGCGCTTTGAAGTTTTGATTCCATTCCTGTTTCGTATTGAGCGAGATCGGTAATCTTCACGCCGGTCACGTCAAGTTCAGCTTTCTCAATGGCATATTCCCCAAAACTTCCGCTGTATCCTTTAAATTTTAAATTAGTTAGCTTGTTCGCCAGAGATACATAATTTACTATTGCAGGAGTGTTTAGATTAACATGATTACGTTTCTCATAGGGCATATTGTGATAATGACAAGTTTCACACACATACTCAGGTAGTTTCCAGTTTTTAGATATCCACTCGCCGGCCATATTGTGATCGACCTTTATTTTTTCATACTCGACATCATAGAGAAATCTTTTTGTATTAAATGAATCAGTTATACATTCTTCCATAGAGGGTGTCAGGAATTTGATCATGAACATTTTTCCGATATCGTGTAAAAGGCCGGCCGTATATGCGTCATCGGGAGCCGCCTTTTTTGATATTGTGGCCAATATTCGGCTGTAATCTGCTACGAACATACTATGGATCCAGAAATTTTCTATTGAGAATACCCCATTGGAAAAATCAAGTTTATTGAAGATCGAGACGGTAATGACCACTTGTGACAAATGGTGAAGTCCAAGATAGGCCACGGCTTGCTGAATATTGGTTACTCTCTTTGACAAGCTGTAGAAAGCAGAATTTATTAACTTAAGAACTTTTGTCGATAATGACGGGTCTCGTTCAATGATCTTTGCGATGGGTTGAACCGAAGAATTGGGATCATTTATCAATTTCAATAATTGAACGCTTACGTCAGGAAGAGTTGGCAGTTCCTGAATTTTGGACATTATCGCGGTCAGGTCAGGCATGTCGCACCTCCATGATGAATAAATCATTATAGCACAGCAGTTGGATTTGAAAATAGAAAAAATTATCAAACCACAGTTTTCTTTAAGATTATTCGAATCAATCACAATGCCTTTGGCGAAGAGGGTGAGTTTCACAATAAATGGTATGCAATATTATCAATTATACTGTATGTATACTATATGTTGATGAGCGAAGATGTGTTGTTGCGTTGTCCTTCAATTGACATAATCTGATATGAATCCCATGCTTGAGGCGAAAGGTTGTGAAAACGCTATGTAAAAGGGTATTTTGTTTCCAAATAGGCACATAGTCTGTTTTTTCTCTTGACTTTAGGGGCTGATGCTTATAATATGTCGTGGCAATAATGCACATGTGGGCGAGGTATATCCAGTGTAAGGAGGGTATGATGAAAAGCTATTTGCCGAAGAAAGAAGACGTACAACGTAAGTGGTATGTCGTTGATGCCAGCAACGAAGTGCTTGGTCGTTTGGCATCAAGAGTGGCTATGCTGCTGAGCGGCAAACATAAACCGACGTTTTCACCGATGGTGGATACCGGGGATTATGTTGTGATCATCAATGCTGCCAAGGTACGCTTGACCGGTAATAAACTTACCCAAAAGTTTTATTATCATCATTCAGGGTATCCGGGCGGATTGACCGAACAGCGCTACGACAGCCTGATGAAAGAAAAACCGACGTTTGTAATGCACAAAGCCGTACGCGGTATGTTGCCGAAAAACAAACTCGGAGACAGAATGATCACACGCCTCAAAGTGTTTGAAGGCGCGGAACACGAACATGAAGCTCAGAAGCCTGAGCTGATCAAAGTTACCAAATAACTCTAAGAAAGGAGGGGTAATGTGACTACAGTATACTGGGGAACGGGACGCCGTAAAACCGCAGTTGCTCGTGTACGTTTGTTGGCCGGTAAAGGCGCATTGACCGTGAACAAAAAAGAATACGATAAATATTTTACCGTATCGGCACATCAGGATGTGATCAAAAGCCCGCTTGTGATCCTGAATATGTTGAGCCGTTACGATGTTCATGTTAATGTATGCGGAGGAGGCTTGAGCGGTCAAGCCGGAGCAATCCGCCACGGACTCGCACGCGCACTGGTTAAAATGGACGAGACCTTGCGTCCGGCATTGAAAAAAGCCGGTTTTCTGAAACGTGACCCGAGAATGAAAGAACGTAAGAAATACGGCCAGAGAGGCGCACGCAGACGCTTCCAGTTCTCGAAACGTTAACAGACGAAGAACAGTTTTATGTTTTATTCCGCACAATTCCGACATGATGGTGGGCTGAAAGGCCTTGAGCGGAATTGGAGGTTTAACCAAAGGAGGCAAAATATATGGTTGTTACCATGAAGCGACTACTTGAGTCGGGTGTTCATTTTGGACATCAGACCAAGCGCTGGGAACCGAAAATGAAACCGTACATCTTCGGCTCAAAGAACGGTATCCACATAATCGATCTGCAGAAAACATCTGTTTTGATCGAAGACGCATATAATGAGATCAAACGCATAGTGGAAAACGGCGGCAAAGTATTGTTTGTCGGTACCAAAAAACAGGCTCAGGACGCTATCGCCCAAGAAGCCGACCGTTGCGGTATGCCGTATGTCAATTATCGTTGGCTCGGCGGTATGATGACCAATATCCGTACAATTCGCCAACGTGTTGATCATTTTAAAAAGATCGACGAGATCGAGAAATCAGGGAATTTCGATAAGTTGAGCAAAAAAGAAATAATCGAATTGCGTAAACAGCGCGAAAAAATGGAAAAAATATTTACCGGTATTAAAGAAATGACCGATGCTCCGTCCGCAATATTTGTTGTTGACACGAAAAAGGAACACAATGCAATACTTGAGGCACGCAAACTCGGTATAGCTGTTGTCGGCCTTGTTGACACCAACTGCGACCCGGACGAGGTCGATTTCGTTATTCCCGGCAATGATGATGCTATCCGTGCAATCAAACTCATCTCCGAAGTTATAGCTAATGCCGTTATCGACGGTTTGCAGCGCAATCTCGAAGGTAAAGACATCAACGAGAATGCTCCGGCTCCCGTAACTGCAGAAGCTGCAGCCGAGATCGCTGGCGACAAAGACGCGCAATAAGGCAAAGGAGAGATGTATGGAAATCAATGCAAAAATAGTTAATGAGCTCCGCCAAATGACCGGCGCGGGCATGATGGATTGCAAAAAAGCTCTTACCGAGACCAATGGCGATCTTGAAAAAGCGGTCGATTATCTCCGTAAAAAAGGTATCGCATCAGCTGCTAAAAAAGCAGACCGCGCCACCAAAGAAGGGTATGTCGGCTCTTACATCCATGCTACCGGTAAGATCGGCGTTCTCGTTGAGATCAACTGCGAGACCGATTTTGTTGCTAAGACCGACGATTTCAAGACCATGGTAAAAGATATTGCCATGCAGATCGCAGCTGCTAATCCGCAGTATGTGAAGCGCGAAGATGTCGATTCTTCTATGGTAGATAAAGAACGTGCGTTGTATCGTGAAAAAATGATCGCTGAAGGCAAACCTGCCGAACGTGTCGATCAGATCGTTGAAGGCATGCTCGACAAGAAGTTCTATAAAGAAACGTGTCTTCTTGAGCAAGTATTCATAAAAGACGATAAACTCAGCGTGAAAGAATATGTGAATGGTTACATTGCAAAATTAGGTGAAAACATTCAGGTTCGTCGTTTTGTCCGTTACGAACTTGGTGAATAATGTATAAAAGGCTGCTTTTAAAACTTAGCGGCGAATTGTTGGCCGGCGACCAAGGGTTCGGGATTATTCCCCGGACCCTTGAATCGGCCGTTTCTGAGATCAAAAAATGCCGTAATGCCGGTTATGAGATCGGCGTTGTCATCGGCGGCGGAAATATTTTTCGTGGAAGCGCTTTAATAAAAAACATGCATTTTCCCGAACCGAAAGCCCATCAGATGGGAATGGTCGGTACTGTTATCAACGGAATTGCGCTTGAGGTTGCATTAAACGCTGCAGGCGTAAAAGCAAAGAATTACGCGGCATTCAGCGTTGACGGCATCGCAGAGCGTTTTGCTATCGATCAAGTATTGGAAGAGATCACCGATCATGTGATTATTTTTACCGGAGGAACGGGTAATCCGTTTTTCAGCACTGATACGGCTGCTGCGCTCAGAGCAAGCGAGATCGGCGCCGATGTATTGATCAAAGCTACTAAAGTTGACGGTGTATACGATAAAGACCCGAAAAAAAATGGTGATGCCGTTCGTTTCAATGATCTGAGTTATACCGATTGTATCGCAAAAGATCTTGGCGTCATGGATGCGACAGCGATCGCTTTGTGCCGTGACCGTAAGATACCTATTCTCGTTTTTGATTTTTCGTCAATGAACAATTTGACCGAAGCTGTGACAGGGATGTGTACTCATTCAATTATACACTGACGCTTGTATTCAAGAAGGGAGTTGGTGTTCCATGAAAGATAAGATTTTACAAGAAAGCGAAGAAAAAATGGAAAAGACCCTTGCGGTCTTGAAAGAAGAGTTCCACAAGATCCGTACCGGGCGCGCTTCCGCATCGATACTCGACAATGTGAAGATCGATTATTACGGACAACCGACTGCAGTATCGCAAGTGGGTACCGTTTCTGTTCCTGATGCACGTACGATCACTATCTCGCCGTGGGAAGTAACACTTATCGCTGCAATCGAAAAAGCGATCCGTGCTTCAGACCTTGGGTTGAATCCTATCAATGACGGAAAGATCATTCGATTGCCGATCCCTCCGTTATCGGAAGATCGTCGCAAGGAATTCGTAAAGGTTGCTAAAAAATACACTGAAGATGCGAAGATAGCTATACGCAACATTCGTCGTGATGAGAATGAACGCGTGAAAAAACTGAAAAAAGATAGTGAGATACCGGAAGATATGGAAAAGAAGATCCTTGATGAGATACAGAAGGCAACGGATCATTATATAAAAGAAGCTGATATTTTACTGTCTAAAAAAGAACTAGAAATAATGGAGGTATAACCGGTGCCTGTGCCCACGCATGTCGCCATAATCATGGACGGTAATGGTCGATGGGCTCAAAAAAGGTTGTTACCGCATATTGCAGGACATAAAAAAGGTGTTGATGTTGTGCCGCGTATCGTGGAACATGCTGCGATGCGCGGCGTTCATTTTATAACACTGTATGCATTTTCCTGGGAAAATTGGACAAGGCCCAAGACCGAAGTTGCTTATCTTATGGATTTATTTAAATCCGCTTTCGCAAAAGAATTACAACGAATGCTTGTAAAAGGTGTTCGGATACGATTCATCGGTCGGCGCGAGCGATTATCGCCTGAATTGATCGAGCAAATGGATGCTATAGAAAAGGCAACGTGTAATTGTACAACGATCACCGTTGTTGTTGCGCTGAATTACGGCGGTAGAGCGGAGATAGCCGATGCTGTTAAAGCCATGGTCGTGAAGGGAGTCCCTGCTGATGAAATAACCGAAGATACGATCGGCGATTATCTCTATGCTTCGGATATCCCGGACCCGGACCTTATCATTCGCACTAGCGGCGAGCAGCGTCTTTCAAATTTTCTTATATGGCAGAGCGCTTACAGCGAAATATACATTACTGATATATTATGGCCGGATTTTGATGAAACGGCTTTTGATGCTGCGATGGAATGGTTTGAAACACGGCAACGACGATTTGGAGGAAGACCATGAATTTGATTCAACGCTTAATAGTGGCGGTTATTTTCATTCCGATGATATTATTCATCAGCTATACGGCCAATCCGATATGGCTGACATTGTTTACCATGATCATTGCTTGCGGAGCAGTATTTGAAATTTACAGAATGTTTGCCGTAAAACGCATTCTCTATTACGGGCTTACTGTTATTTTAGCAGGATACACTATGCTGATGGCTTACTGGAAGACGGAAGTTAATTCCTTTGCTTTCATATTTTCATTCATGCTCGTGTTGGCGTATGAAGTAGTCCTTTATAACAAGGAACAGGAGCGAGACCTTCGCAGGATTCTTGTGGCAGTTTTTGCCAATGCATATATATTGTTTTTTCTTCAGTATCTTGTGATCGCCAAAACAACGCTACCTAAAGCGATGATCTGGGTGCCGGTGTTGTTCATTTCCGTATGGATCATTGATACGGCAGCGTATGCATTCGGTATGTGGCTAGGGAAAAACAATCGCGGGATCCTTATCGTTTCTCCAAAGAAATCATTGCAGGGTTTTTTAGGGGGAATACTGTTCCCTGCCGGATTGGCGGTGCTATTTCATAACCAACTACATATCACTATCATTCAAGCAGCGTTGGGCATGATCCTTTTTGCGGTGACCGTTCAAATCGGAGATTTGGCCGAATCATTGATAAAGCGGTATGCTAATGTAAAAGATTCAAGTAATATCATTATCGGACACGGCGGAATATTTGACAGGTTCGACTCGTTGATATTCAGTGTGCCTGTTTTTTTCTTTCTTGTTAAGATGTTGTGTGAAAAGGGAACCTAAAAAAATTGCTGTGTATGATGTATTGACATTTATTTGACCGTGCGATATAATGACCATATATGATGTATGTTGTGCTTACCATATCAATCGTCGGTAATGTAGTTTTGGCTTATTTGTTTATTCGTTCAAGAGCCACACATAACCGGTGCAAAGCGATCTCAGATCTTCGCGTAAGTGACGAGGATATTGCCGTAATTAAAACCCTTGAAAAAGGGCGGATAAAGGCATTTGTGACCATAAAGTTCAATAACTCATTGGTGTTAAAGGATATCAGGATCATTTCAGATGATGAAGATCAGAAGAATTTGAAGATCGAGATGCCTTCGCGCGCTACAAAGAAAGGCCATCTCATGGAAGTTTATCAGTTTATCGATACAGATCTGCGTAAAAAATTGTATGATATGGTGTTGGATAAGTATAAGAAGCTGTAATTAAAGGAGGCTGCGCATGAAAATCCTAGTAGTCGATGACTCTTCCACCATGCGGCGTATTGTCGTCAATACTCTGAAAAAAGCGGGGTTTGAAGACGTAGAAGAAGCTGATAATGGGAAGATGGCGCTTGCGAAAATGGCTTCAGTAAAGATAGATTTCGTCATAACCGACTGGAATATGCCGGAAATGAACGGTCTTGAATTTGTTCAAGCTGTTCGTACTGATGCAACATTTAAAAACATGCCGATATTGATGGTCACTACCCGAAGCGTAAAGGAAGACATCATCGAGGCTATGAAGTGCGGCGTCAATAGCTATGTGGTCAAACCATTTACTCCTCAAACCCTGAAAGAAAAGATCAATCAGATTTTGGGGATTGCCTGAACGTGAATTATGTCTGACAAGCCCGATGTAGTCAAGGGATTAACAAAAGCGGCAATGATGCTTATTGCCCTCGGTGATGACGTTGCCGCTCAGATACTCCGTCACCTTGACGAACGGACGGTCGAAAAAGTTTCAGTTGAAGTATCGAAGCTTCGCTCGGTCAATCCAAAAAAGCTACAACCCGTTTTGGATGAATTTTATCAATTAACATTAGCTCAAGAATATATTGCACGAGGTGGTATCGATTATGCCCGCACGATGCTTGAAAAAGCTCTCGGTCCTCAGAAGGCCATCGAGATCATCAATCGTCTGCAACGTACAATGGAAGCAAATCCGCTTGAAATGCTGAAAGATGTTGATCCGCAGCAATTGCTCAATTTCATACAAAACGAACAACCGCAGACCGTTGCGTTGATCGTGGCATTTCTTACGCCGGAACAGGCGGCCACGATTCTTGGGGGATTGTCAGAAGAAGTGCGCGTGGAGGTCATTAAGCGCGTTGCCCGCATGGATACCATATCACCTGATATGATCAAAGAAATTCAAGATGCTCTTGAAACGCAGCTTATGAGCTCGTTCAGCGGTGAAATGAGTTTTGCCGGCGGCATTCAGCTCGTTGCCGAAATGCTCAACCGTTCCGATCAATCTACGGAAAAGACCATTATGAGCGGCCTTGAGCGGGATGATCCGGAACTTGCCGAAGAGATCAAGAAACTTATGTTTGTCTTTGAAGATATTATGGCGCTTGATAATCAATCGATACAGTCTATCCTTACCGAGATCGACAACAAAGAACTTGCATTGGCATTGAAAGCTGCATCTGAACCGCTCAAAGAAAAATTCTTTGTGAATATGTCTGACCGCGCTTCTACAATGATCCGGGAAGATATGGATTATATGGGGCCGGTTCGCTTGAAAAACGTCGAAGAAGCTCAACAGAAAATCCTTGATATCATTCGTCGCCTGCAAGAAGAAGGAAAAATATTCATTTCCCGCGGCAGTGATGAAGA
>CAZIJP010000075.1:1213-13129 GCA_964539615.1 uncultured bacterium | reverse complement strand
TTCGGGGAATTTGACCCATTTAGATTAAAATAAAATTAACCCGTTCATAAAAAAAGGCCGGCATAAGCCGGCCAAAATAACGATACGTTGTG
This sequence comes from uncultured bacterium, assembly GCA_964539615.1. Taxonomy (GTDB): domain Bacteria; phylum Macinerneyibacteriota; class Macinerneyibacteria; order Macinerneyibacteriales; family CAYRFE01; genus CAYRFE01. The sequence goes on along the minus strand of CAZIJP010000075.1, from coordinate 13,037 downwards.
GTTACTGTCAGAATGAATAGGTAAGTGCGATACCAAATGAAGTGGTTGATGACCACTCGGCAAATTTACGAAGTTCTTCCATCTGAGCAGAAAGTCCGCCGGCCATCAATGCATTGGCAGTTCCTGTTGCCGTAGGTGCTCCTACGATCGGCGTTAATTCTGCAACGATACTGTCGTGAACATATTCGTCAGACATCGTCTCGTCGGATTTACCCATCAGATCATAATAGAACAATGACAATTTCAATTTTTCTTTAATCTGCACGGCATATTCAATATGCATAGCACCGTCGAGTTTTGCGATAGCATAGGCAACGCTGCTTTCGCCGCCCACATCGGCAAACAATGCATTATGGGTCAACGCACCGACCAAACCTTTAGGCAGGCCATTGATACCGTCAAATTTTTCCGTATCTGCTATTGTATAATCGCCGGCAAGTGTATTTTTTACGCCGAACAGATTGAACTCAAATTTTCCACCGTAGGTCATGAATGATCCGCAAACTTCGCGTATGGGCAATCCGACGGTTGAAGATGTAGGCACGTTGTCGCCTTTTACGATCTGATAGCCGACGAACGGAGTAAACCCGTGATAGGTATACGCCAACTGTGCATTAAAAAGAATATGGTCATACTGAGGATCATATTCATGGATCGTATTGCCGTCATCGGTCTCGGTAAGTTTTGTTCCGCCGGATTCGCCGCCGATCATCTGATAACCGGCATTAAGCCCGATATTCCAGCGTTTGAACTCAAGCCAGATCGTTTTGTTCAATGCGCTTTCGGAACGCATACCGGTACCGATACGGGAAATATCGCCGTTGCCTTTTACTATTGCAAAACCGATACCCGTACCTTCATCAATATGGAAATCCACATTGACCATCGGCAACTGGGAAGCAGCTGCTGCGGTATAGAATATAAAGTCTTCATCAATATCGCCTGCAAAATAATAACCGTAAGCGGCATTTGCCGTGGCTTTGATCGTCTGGATACCTACGGAGATACCCAACGGGCGGCCACCCATCAATTCAAACGGACGATACATGATAAAGAAGTTATCAACGCCGACGATCTCTCTGTCGCCTTCGCCTTCATAATAATCGGTATCAGGATCGTTTGCATCTATTTCCAAGGTCACTACGCCGAACCATTCGCTTTTCCCCGGATTACCGATGGACATATTCACAGAGCCACGTGTGCGGAAGTTCTGCGAGCTGCGATAGTTGGCGCCTGCGCGGTTATAAAGACCGAATTCGGGATTATCAAGAGGCGTCGTAAAACTTTCCTCAATTTTTGACACTACTTTCACATAACCTGAGATCTTGAATTCAGATAAAAATTCTTTTTTGATAACCTCAGACAAACCTTCTTTATCAGTTTCCTGAGCAAAAACATTTACCACCATACACAGAAGAAACACCACCGCTGCAGCAAGAAATTTCATAGAATAACCTCCTTAAAAAAATAGTACCAGAAAAATTATGCTTATAAATTACGCTTTGTCAATATAAAAAATGAATTGTGTTCACAAAAGAAAACCGGCAACCCTTAGATTAGTGGGGGTAAGGATTGCCGGCTGCATCCGTTATCGCGGATGCATGCGGAGGTTGCGTATCAGTCGGCCACTACGATCATCGGGCGAATGACCCCTGCGCGTATCTGCGTGCGCCCTGATAAGCTGGCCGTTTTCCCGACAGAGTCCTTAAAGAATTCCGTAGTTTTGGCTGTCATCGGGAGTTCGCCGAAACCTTCGGTAAGTATCACCGTGAACGGGATTTCCTCATCACCGGTAATACCGACACCGATCAAATTACCGTAGAATGCCGCCCATTCGGATACATGCATCGATGGGGCTATTATACCTTTTACGTCATTTTTCTTCGCTGCTTCAAGGTTTTCCTTCGTGATCGGTTTAGCGCAGAACACCACCATGCCGCGGTGACGAGCGCCTATATCTTCATTGTTATCCATCTCAATGACCTCGCCGGTATTTTCATTGCCGAAACCGATCATACCGTATGCAACGGCCCCGTGGCCGGTGATCTCCACACTCATGAACGGTTCGACCGCTGTCACGTCGCCCTTTACGAACGATATCAATGATACCGGTTTATTATCGTATTGGATCGTGATCGTACCTTCGGCCGTATCGATCTTTTTCAGCGTGCCGGTTGTCGGTGACGGTATAGACAACAGATCGGTAGCCGGTTTGATAAGCTGCATACCGCGTTCTATAAAATCCCCCTCTTTGAACATCAGATAGGATTTGATGTGGTCGGGTTGAATTTTATTCCCTGATAATGATGTTTTTTCGGATATTTTTATTACAACCGGTTTATCGGAGTAATCCTGTATCTCACGCAGCATGATCAATGCCTTATCGATACGTACGACCTCGCCCCTTACCGGAGATTCATACCAATTTTCACCGAACAATGCGCCTTTTGTATGGAATATCTTCTGACCTGAATTGACCGTATCGCCTACCCTTACGGCAAGATTTTCTTTTATCTCGCTGTCGGACAATTTTTTGTCATACCCGACAAGGCGCCTGATATCGATGATATATACCCGCGGAGGAGTGCAACGGTTCTCGCCGATTATGGTCGACGGGGTCACGCGTTCTCCCGGCCGTGCAAAGATCGTGCCTAAATACGGCAATTCCCTTGTGAACGTGTAGGCGCCGTGCGATACTTGGATATCCGGCGGTTCTATCCCGCATTGGAATTCCTGCAATGTCCGCGCATTGATCGGCAGAGCATACATGCTGAGCGGTTTGCCGTTGAACGACTCTCCGCGACCGCGGCAGTCAATAAGGACCGGTGTAGCGGCTTCAAATGAGAGATTATTGATGTTTTTACGGATCATTACCGACCCGGTGGCCTGCACGCTTACCGAACCGCCTTTGGCCAGATATAACACCTCTCCGCCTTTGACGGTATAGGTGATGTCGCCGGCAGTGACCGTAAGCACCGGTTTATCCGCCTTGATCTTTCCGAGCGGAGCGACTATCCAGCCGAGGTCTTCCAGGCATTCAGTCTCAAACACCTGTAAAGCCGTTTCCCCGTCGAGAGCGGACAATGCGCCGAGTTGCGGGGATTTGAAATGTTTATCACGTAAGCAACGGATCACGCCTGCAGGCTTGATACCGTCGGCAAGCATAAGCAACGCTTCCTGCGGCTGAGCATGACGGATCACACCGCCTGCGCCGATGATCGTGTCGATATCGCTGAGTTGAAATAACTTCTGCTCGTCTTTGACATAAAATACTTCTTCAAACGGGTCATAATCATCCTGAAGACGGCGTTTTTCCAAGAACCCTACCTGATGATGTTTAAAACACATATTCTGGTGCTGATCCCATGCCAGTGCGATACCTTCGGCAGCAATTGCCTGTTCTATTACAGTTTCGCCTATATATTGCGGTAAATAATTCGGATTCAGCATCTTATTGCCGGCATAATCCAAAATATTATCTTTGGTGATGATGTTCGGTACACGGGCAGCCACGGCATCGATGCCCGCATCCGCCACAACCTGCGAGATCGAATAGCTCATACCGGTATTGGCTGCAACGGTACGGCTGTAGTCACCATAAATATTTGAAAATATATCGGTCGTTGCGCCGCCCATATCGATCATAACGATATTTTTTCCGGTATGCTCGCCGTACAGCATAAGCATCTTCTCAACACCTGCCGGCGTAGGGATAATATCGGTCTTCACCCATTTCTTTACATCACGGTAACCCGGCGCCTGCTCCATGACATGTTCCATGAATATATCATGTACGGCCGTCTTTGCCGGTTCCGTATTGATCTCGGTCAATGTCGGGCGCACATTCTCTGTTTGTATAACATCGAATTGACTGCTCAATATCGATTCCACATAAGGATAGGCATCTTTATTGCCGCAGAAAACGACGGGGATCTTTTTTGTATGGTCGAATTTTGATATCGGATGTGAAAGACTGAGCGTCTCGGCAAGGCGAACAACACTAGCGATGTTTCCTCCGTCGATACCGCCTGCCATAAGGATCATATCCGGATGAAGCTGACGGATCTGCCGCATCTTATGAATAACGGTCAAACCGTCATCAATGGTGAATGTCTGCAAAATAACTCCTCCGGCGCCCAAGACCGTCATCTGGGCTGCTTTCCCCGTATCTGTCGAGGAAAGTCCGAACGCCATTATCTGAAGGCCGCCGCCGGCCGAGCTTGTTGCCAAAAATGGTATCTTCGGTTTACCGCTGTCGGTGACAAGCGATTTTCCGGTATTTTTTTCGAGCTGTTGAAAAGCGCGCACCAATCCGACCTTAACGTCCTCAAATGGTTTTTCAACCGTGGTCGGAGATTCCGCTTCACCTGCAAGTTTGAAGACCCCGTTATCTTTTTCAAGAAGCACGACCTTGGTCATGGTGCTTCCCATATCGGCGATCAATATTTGATTGATATTCTCTAAAAGCCCCGAACCGCTCAGCCAGAACAATTCGTCAAGGGTCTTTCCTAAAGCAACAGCAATATCAAGACATAATTTGAGCGACGGATTGAACCTTCCGGCCTCAATAAGATTAACGGTCTGACGCGTTGTATTTGCCATTGCCGCCAATTCAGCTTGTGTAAGCTGTTTTTCCTGCCGCGCTTGTTTTACTTTTTCCCCGTAGAGCATACTCACCCTCCTCAAAAGCGACACATACCCAACGATATGTCGCATATATGTTACAATTCAGTATAGTGCCCCGATGTCAGGCTGTCAAGGGGGAAAATGATAAAAGTCACATATATTTAACTTTTTCTCATTTTGATCATAATAGTGTAAAATTTTTTATGGGTATTCAATACGTGTGATTTGATGGGCAAGCGAAGGTCTGTATAGCCGGTGAATCGGGCACTAATGTCATTTTTTTTACCCAAACCTCCCGAATAATGTTTCACATGTCAATCGGCATAGGTTCTTTATGTCAGGCAGGCAATTTAAATCATATAATTATGATGTTTAATAGGTAATAAGACTGATATTTTCTTGACGAAACGCATCTGTATTATTACAATCAAGCGACCACAGAGAAGGAGTGATGCATATGAAACAAGTATCGGTAAAAACATTGTTCCGTGAGTGGGAACCGCTCATCGGCACCGATGTGATCCTGTCAGGCTGGATCCGCACGATCCGCGATTCCAAGACATTCGGCTTCATTGAATTGAACGACGGCACCTTTTTTAAAAACGTCCAGGTCGTATTTGATAATACATTGTCCAATTTTGACGATATATGCAAGTATACGCTCGGGTCATCCATAGCAGTGAACGGCACGCTCATAAAAAGCGAAGGTCAGAAACAGGCGTTTGAAGTGAAGGCGTCATCGGTAACGTTGGTCGGCCTCTGCGACCCCGACTTCCCGTTGCAGAAAAAACGCCATTCGTTTGAATATCTTCGTACGATCGCCAACCTCCGTCCGCGCACGAACACGTTCATGGCTGTCTTCCGCGTACGCAGCTTGTTGGCACATGCTATCCATACGTTCTTTCAGGAACAGGGATTCGTGTATGTGCATACCCCGCTCATAACGGGAAGTGATTGCGAAGGCGCCGGCGAGATGTTCCAGGTGACCACACTTGATCTGGATAAACTGCCCCGCACCGACGACGGCAAGATCGATTACTCGAGGGATTTCTTCGGTAAGGAGACAAACCTCACCGTATCCGGGCAGCTTGCGGTTGAGAACTACTGCATGGCATTCCGCAACGTCTATACGTTCGGGCCGACCTTCCGCGCAGAAAATTCCAACACGCCCAAACACGCATCGGAATTCTGGATGATCGAACCGGAGATAGCGTTTGCCGACCTGAAAGACGACATGCAGCTGGCTGAAGACATGGTAAAATTTATGATCAGATATGTGCTCAAACATGCACCGGAAGAAATGGAATTCTTCAATGCGTTCATCGACACGACCCTTTTGGAACGCCTGAACCATGTGCTTGCATCCGATTTCGGCCGCGTGGATTATGGCGAAGCGATCGAATTGTTGAAAAAGTCAGGGATAACTTTTGAATTCCCGATCGAATGGGGATGTGACCTGCAGACCGAACATGAAAAATACCTGTGCGAAGAAGTATATAAAAAACCGATCTTCATCATGAACTATCCGAAGGATATCAAGGCTTTCTACATGCGCGTGAATGACGACGGTAAGACCGTTGCCGCGTGCGACCTGCTGGTGGCTGGCCCCGGAGAGCTCATCGGCGGAAGCCAGCGTGAAGAGCGTCATGATGTGTTGCTCAAACGCATCGAAGAGATGGGATTGCATAAAGAAGATTATGAATGGTATCTTGACCTGCGCAGATTCGGCGGTGTCCCGCACGCAGGGTACGGACTTGGATTTGAACGCGCCGTGATGTATATCACCGGCATGCAGAACATCCGCGACGTAATACCCTTCCCGCGCACACCGAGAAACGCCGATTTTTAAGATATTTTTTTGTTTGCATTGAACCTCTCCCGAATTCAGGGAGAGGTTTTTTTTATTCTTAGTGATTTGCTTAACATGAATTGCTCTTTTCTTCTCAATTGTTTTCAAACATACTCTTAATGATTAATTTAGACTATTTTTTTAAAAGCGGTGCTGGGGTCGTATGGGCTTAATACAATAAACTCCCCTGCAGCAAGCTACGGGGTATCCTGTTTTGTACCCACCCCATGCTTCGATATAACTCAGCACAAGCTCCCCGCCCAATGGTCATCAAGTGATTGTAACCAATTGTATCGAGAAGTAGGCGGGGCTTTTTTATTTTCTTTACGGGGACTTCGTCCCTGCACCCCTGTAGAATGTTAAACAAACTCGGCCTTAAAAAATCAGTGTGAAGCAATTCAAATATTTTCCCGTAAAACCTACAAGTAAAGTGTAGGGAACGCATAGTATGCGCTCCATGATGCGGTGAAAGAAAATATGCAGAATTGTAACTGATTTTTTACAGCCTTGACTTTTTTGGTGCTTTTTGTGTCAAGACAAAAAGCACGATAAGATTTTGTGCCATCCCCATACCCCTTCCTCGTTTTGGGAAGGGGTTTTATTTTTTCTTATTGTGGGGACGTTGTCCCCACACCCCTTTATTACTTGTTTTCAGATTTCCGTCATATAGTACAAAAAGTTGAACTAAGGTTCAGGGAATTGAACCCAGATAGATTAAACCCCTACATTTAATCCCATCACATTCAATTGCGGGAAAGGTCATGGGTGGGCGCAACCAACCCCTATCCATACGAAAATTTTTATTCGTTTATTTCAACGCAAATACGATACGTTCTTTATCGCGATCTTTCATCTCGGATACGATCTGTTTCATACCGTTCTCTTCACGCACGATATAGGATTTACCGGTAAGCGGGTCGATCGGCAGCTTGTCTGCAGTGATAGACCGTACCGCCATATCAGCAACCGTTGTAAGCACTTCTATTCTTCCCTTCACGGCGTCTTTACGCATGACAAAGCGGGAATATTCCGGTGCAGCCAAGGCCAAAAGCATTTTTCCGGTAGGATTCTTCACCTGGCGGTTGTTGATCTTTGTGTTGAAATCCGTTAGGGCCTTTTCAAGCTCTTGTGCGATCTCGTGATACGGTTTTACACACAAAACGTTGATGGCATTGATCTCTTCAAACAACATGCGTTTGACGGCATTCTTATCATAGAACGGCCACTTGATCACGATATGACCGGGCATGTTCGCTATTGCAGAATTCGGGAATTGTAAGGTCGGAGCATTGGTCTTCATGTCGTTAAAGACAGCGGAGATCACGACGTATTCCAATTTGAATGAATCCTGCATGGACCTGTCCACACCGGCATAAACGGTATCCACATACTGTCTGAACCCTTTTATCGGCATGACGGTAAACATATTCGGTTGCTCCATGAAATCGATAAGCCTGTCTGCTGTCTGCATCGTATACAACACGTGGAACAACGAGTTCTGTCCCTCGGTCATACGTGCGGCCACACGCCACAGCCGCTGGTACCGGGCAATTGCTTCCTGACGTTTCCCGGTATCGAGAAGTTGTTTTATAGATGCGAGTTCAAGGCGCACGACAAGGTCGATCGCACGGTAATCAGGGATCGGGTAATCCACACGGTCACGCTCTTCGGTCGGTACCGACACGGCATTCTTCTCCAAGAAATCGAGCACGGCAGGGGCGAAATCCTTTGCGGAAGCGATCGCCTTTGCTATACCGGCATCTTTATAATTATACGCATCAAGCGCTAAAAATTCATCGCTTGAAAACTCGGGGATCGTCCATTTATTGTCCGTTAAAGTAACGAGAGTCTTGTAAGCGCTGCTCTGAACGGTATCCGGCGCCGTAAGTTGTATATCGCCATTGAAGGTTTTCTCGGGAGGAATATTGATGATACAAAAAGCAAAGAATAAAAAAGTCACGATTATGATACCTGCCGAGCCGAATCCGGCGAGTATTAGCAAGAACTTTTTCACCACGCCGCTTACTGCATCATATTTCCACATGATAAGCAACAATCCACCACTTACTGCCAACATCACCAACGGAAAAAGATGTGCGATGCTTACAGGACCGAATAAGAACACAAACAACACAATGAAAGCAACCGCACTGTAGATAGCAAAATGTATCATTTTTTTCATACTCCCCCTCCTGTTGAACGAAATAGTTATTTCAGCTTGACGGATAATGCCGTCTCCGATACCGACAACACTTCTATCTTCTGAGGCACTTTCTTTGCCTGGATCTCGCTTACAAACATCGGCCCCGGCCCCATATATCGTATCTCGGCAAATGCCGTACCGTTGCCGAACGACCTGAGCTCTGCGGATTGTATGCCGCGCACCATGATCTTCAGCATGTCAATGAACGTTTGCGCTTGTGTGTACGACACGGCCGTAATGGTCATTTCAATGCGGTAACCCTGCCCCGACAATGCATCTTTCCACCAATTCACACAGTCGGTGATGATCTTCTCGCCGGCCTTTTTAGATGCCGTTGCCGTGACGACCTTCATGCCGGCGGTGTCGGACACATGCGGTTTTGCAAAATGCTCCGATGCCGTGGCAATGATCGTGCCGGTATCGACCTCAACGGCCCGCAAGGTGATATCACATTGGTAGGAATTCATGTCTGTACCTTCTATGGGGACCTTTCCCGCATTTTCGGCCACTGCATCGCCGAATATGATCAGGTTCGCGCCGATCTTTTTAGCGATAGCAATGATATCGGCATAATCACCGGCGTATAACTTTTTCATTGCAGCATTCATGCCTGCAGCAGACATCGGGTCTTTCACAATGACCTGTTTTTCCAAAAGCAGTTCTCGCACGGTGGTCTCGGCCTGAGAGAGCGTGTTGTTCTCCCATTTGCCGGTGTATTTGTTCTTGCCGAATTTCTCACGGATGATGACCAACACATACGGGTTCTTGGCTTTTAACAGCGCTTTCACCGCGTCATAATCTTTCACCACTAAGCCCGAGCGAACCGTTGCGGAAATGGTCACTTCTAACATTGAATCGGCGGTCTTTTGAGACAGCTCTTTCCAATCGATGATATACCCTTCCGCATGCGATAATATCTTATCGGTGATAAGCAGGTAATTGCGCACCACCGTCTCTGATTCCACATATACGCCGAGCGCTTTTTCAATTGCATTACGCTTGGCATCGATCACGGCGGCCTCATAAGCGGTCACGGTGTCTCCGTTGAACACCACACCCACCCCGGAAGCTTCTACGGTGACCGTCTCTTGTGCCGATGTTGAGCAATACAATAGAAATAACAAGGTTGCACATAAAATTAACCGCATAATGCCTCCTGTTTTATAGACTATAGCTTAATTTGCTTAAAATATCAACCCGGCAAGAACATTTTGGATAACAGATGTGTAACAACGACCTCATGATGCGCTTTAACGCTGATCCCTTGATAAACTCGGGATGACACAAGGGTGTCACTTCAAGAAACGATTCGCTTCTTTTTATAATATAACAACTCGCACTTTACAAAACACCTTTTACCGATATACTAAGTGAACAAAAAACGGAGGGCACATCATGCTACAAGACATAATCGTTGCAGGGGTCATTTCCGGTATACTAGCGCTGATCTTCTTTATTCATGCGATAAAGGTTTCCAAACTTCAATTGCCTCAATTTGACGCAGGCGATCCCGACAGCATTGATCGCTGGAAAAAGCTCAAAACGCTTTCCGCCGTGCTACTCGGTATCGGCTTTCTGGCGGTCATTCCTGCCGTGGCATATGTGCGGTATCTGAATCAGGACGGCGTATCAGCAAACGGTATTGCCGCGACCGTTCAGGCGCATCCGTTCCTTTCGGTAGCAGCTGTCTGGGTAGTGTTTTTTATTGTTGCGCGCCTATGCTCCCATACGGCAAACCTCACCGGTGTGCATGTGAAAGAACCGGAGCCGTATGTGCCGCCGGTTGTTGAGGACGAAGAACCCGATGAAAAAAATAAGTCGAACCGTTATCGCAAGGATACAACGGATAACGACAACGAAGAAGATGATGAAGACGATGACAACGACTACGATCCGGTATATGTTGAACTGTCTGAATCGGCAAAGGCCGCATTCGATCAGCTTATCAAACACCCCAAGATCGACAATATCAAAATGAACGCCTCGTCCGACGATTTTGCATCATTCATTTGTGAATTGAGCGCAATGTCGGCAGAATCTGAGGATGATATCATCGTTATGATGACCAACTGCTTGAACGGCACCGCAGAACAACAGCTGAAATACGCGACATTCTTATATGAACTCAATTACTACCACGAAGCGCTGCCGTGGCTGGAGATCCTTGCGGCAAAAGGCAATGCAGATGCATCGTTCCTCCTCGGATTCATGTACAGCGAAGGTTACGGCGTTGAGACCGATCTTCAGAAAGCTTTTGACCTGTTCTACAAAGCGGCTGAAAGCGGAAATATCGCAGCTATGAACAATCTCGGGTGGATGTATCTCAACGGCCTCAGCATTGATAAGGACTATGCGATGGCGCTGGAATGGTACCGGAAAGCGGCCGCACACAACGACCCGTGGGCATTCCATGAGATCGGAAAGATGTATGAAGCGGGCTTAGGCGTTAAGGCTGATCACGAAAAAGCATTAGAATATTTCCAGAAAGCCGCAGAAATGGAATATGTGCCGGCTTATTTATCACTTGGTGATTTTTATCGATTCGGGAAAGGCACCGTGTCTGATGATGCAGAAGCGGTAAAGTGGTTCTCCATTCTGTTGGAGTCCACCAAGTCGCTTGACCCGACATTGTCTGACATGATAGAACGGTATGAAATGTCGCTTGAGCCTGAGATTTTGGATGAAGGACGTTCGCGTGCGCAGGAATGGCTTGATGCGAAAAAGGCAGAGTTGAGGAAAGAAGACTAAGATACGGTAAGAAGCGGCAGCAATGCCGCTTCATTGTATTGATCTTGATTTTTCCGGTTTATTGTTCATAAGTTAAATAAATACCGCTTGATAGTTAATCGATCGTGTTGTCTTGACAAAGGAAATATTGTTCCGGTTCTCACGGAATCGTGTTGGCCATGAAAGCATTCTTTGTTATTTATCAGCTCCATATACCACATCAAATGTCTCGCACACTACAGGCATCGTTTCTTCGGGATATTTGCCGATAGCTTGTAACTCACGGGTGAAGTATGCCCAATGGACCCTTCGCCAATGGTCAAGCGATCGATCACCCTCTCCTTCAGTTCGCGCAAAATCCGCCGTGACCTTTATGAACGGAACGATCTCTGCTGAGGTCGTTTGAATAATGCATTGCG
>CAZIJP010000075.1:0-1203 GCA_964539615.1 uncultured bacterium | reverse complement strand
TGATGATAACACTAAGATCACCTACAAGGGGAAGCGAATCTTGATCATCATACGCCCAATAAGCACTTGCAGTAGCCCGCTTACGACCGGTTTTTACAAGAACTGCAAGTTCGCAGGCATCTTGTTCATTATCACAAAAATGCCATGCCGTGAATGTTTTATTCGTTGTTGCAGGATCTTCATTGAGAGAACGAATATAGGTGTTCCACATCTCATGAACTGAGTCGGAATAGCGCATCGAGTTCTATCCTGCCATTGAGCCAATATATATACGAAAGGGATCGCGATGTTTTCGATGGTAATAATGCTCGTGATCGCCGATCCATGACACTAAGACCGATGCCATACATCCTCCCTTTGCACTTTCAATACGCTGCAACTATCCCGCGATCACACTATATCTATTATGGTCATCGGCTGATCGTCATCATCATGGGTCTGCCCCAATTGATCTGCCATGTCCGTGATCGTTTTCAGATCATGTTCGATCACGGCAAATGTACCGACAACCACAGTTTCAACGGCACGGCACTCATCGATCACCGATCCCGGACGTGCTATCTTTATATGCTTGCTAAAAAATTCCTCCCGTATCGATCGAAATCCGGGATACTGCGATATCGGCACACCGATATTACCGCTTTGTTCAAATGCTATGATCGCATTTTTAAATCTATCCGGTTCGGCAACTCGGTCTGCAGTATAAAAATAACTGTCACGTCCAAACAGCACGGCAAATAGCTGCCTGGCTTTTGTGATATGCTCATCATGGTTGGGGTCCCACCACACAGCATAGTTCCGCTCATGATCCGAATAGAACACTGTTTTCAAACAGTGCTGTTTCGGTAAATCCGCCGCACAGGATACAGAAGTATCGGTATCTTTCAAAATGGTCACAGGGCACACCAGCTTTCCAGCCGTTCTACGGCACACTTTTCCGTTCCAAGTTCTTCTCATACACTTTTCAAAAATTACTGTATCGGCATTGCTTTCATGCAACTGACTCAGTATAGCACAATCGGCCGGGATGCTCAAAAAAATATTTATATCTTAATAATTACATGTACTTACCGAAAACTGCAGGGTATCAAATTGTGCACCCACCCTATAAAAATCCAATGTTGGCAGGAAAAAATCCTGCCTCTAAAAAAACAAAGGGCGCAAATCTGCGCCCTTTTAAATTTCAGAATAAAGAAGAATCAC